>DAOPLW010000001.1:0-22385 GCA_035391945.1 Oscillospiraceae bacterium
TCGCAATTCTCGCAGCTATACAGCGAGCTGCGGGACGACCCCCTGAAGCCGATGTACAACCGCGCCCTCCAGGGCGCCTACGCCCCCGGTTCGACCTTCAAGCTCGTCACCGCCGTCGGCGGCCTGGAGGAGGGGATCATCACCCCCACCACGCTCATCGAGGACACCGGCGTCTACCGTTACTACCAGGACTACCAGCCCATGTGCTGGCTCTACCGCCAGTACCACCGCACCCACGGCTGGCTCAATGTCACGCGCGCGCTGGAGGTCAGCTGCAACGTCTTCTTCTACGATGTGGGCCGCCGTCTCACCATCGAAAAGATCGACGAGTACGCCAGGGCCTTCGGGCTGGGCGAGGCGACCGGCGTCGAGCTGCCGGAGAACACGGGCGTCGTCGCCGGGCCGGAATATTCGGCCTCCGTCGGCCAGACCTGGACCGACGGCGTCACCTTGTCGGCGGCCATCGGCCAGTCGGACAACCGCTTTACGCCGCTGCAGCTGGCCAATTACCTCGCCTCCGTCGTGGACGGCGGGACCCGTTACAGCGCGCATTTCTTAAAATCCATCTGGTCCTACGACTATGCGCAGAAATTTTATGAGTACCAGCCGCACGCCCTTTCGACCATCTCCATGCAGGCGAGCACGCTGGACGCCGTCAAAAAGGGCCTTCTGGCGGTCACCCAGGAGGGCTCGGCGGCCTCTTACTTCCGCGGGCTCGATTACGAGGTCGGCGCCAAGACCGGCTCCGCGCAGGTCACCGGCCAGACGAACAGCAACGCGGTCTTCGTGTGCTTCGCGCCCTACGACGACCCGCAGATCGCCATCGCCATCGTGGTGGAGAAAGGCGGCAGCGGCAGCGAACTCGGGCGCATCGCCCGGGACATCCTTGACGCCTACTTCGACTCCGGCCAGACGGACACGGCGGACACGGCCGCCGGCGCGGCGGCCAATACGCAGACCGCCGGAGAGCCCGTCGGCGCGGACGCCGACGCCGAGGCCGACGCCGAGGGCGGGGAGGCCGCCGCAGCGGTCGCCGGCCTCCAGGACGCTCTCGGGGCCGGCGCGGACACGCAGGCCGACGCCGCGGCGGAGGAACCCGCCGGCGCGGACGCCGACACGCAGGCCGATGCCGCAGCGGAGGAACCCGCCGGCGCGGACGCCGACACGCAGGCCGACACCGCGGCGGAGGAACCCGCCGGCGCGGACGCGGGCTGATAGCGCCACCCGCAGAGGCAGAAACGTTTTTTCGGAGGCAAATATGGCCGTTCCCGTATTCGATTCCCGCGACACCGCCTATAAAACCCCCTTCGGCGCGCTGCCCGAAGGGGGCAGCGTTGTTTTTACGCTGCGCCCGCCGCGTGAAGCGGGGCTTTTCGGCGCGTCGCTTCTCTATACGCAGGAGGGCGCGGACGGGGAGCAGGCGCAGCCCATGCTCTGGACGGGGCTCGAGGGCGACCGGGACGTCTTCTCCCTCGAACTTTCCTTCGGCGACTTTACGGGGCTTGTCCGGTACCGCTTCCGGCTGGACGGACCCGGCGGGCCGGACCTCCTCGGGCGGGGAGGCCCGGACGAGCCGTGGCAGCTCACCGTCTTCGCGCCCCAGGAGACGCCCCGGTGGTTCGGCGAGGGCGTAACGTACCACATTTTCCCGGACCGCTTCCGCCGCAGCCGGGCGCCGGAAGCCCTCCCCGCCGGACGCATTTTCCGGCCGGACTGGGGCGGCGCGCCGGAATATCGCCCCGACGGGGCGGGGGAGATCAAAAACTGCGACTTCTTCGGCGGTGATCTTGCCGGCATCGCTTCGGAGCTCGATTATCTCGCCGCGCTCGGCGTGGAGACGATCTACCTGTGCCCGATCTTCGAGGCGGCGGAAAATCACCGCTACGGCACGGCGGACTATGAGAGCATCGACCCGCTGCTCGGTACGGAACCGGATTTCCGCCTTCTCTGCGAGGCGGCCCACGCGCGCGGGATGCGCGTGCTTTTGGACGGCGTCTTCAACCACACGGGCGCCATCAGCCGCTACTTCAACGCCGACGGGCGCTACGGGGACCTCGGCGCGGCGCAGAGCAAGGACTCTCCCTACTTCGACTGGTACCGTTTCTCCGACTGGCCCCGCGTATACGACGCGTGGTGGGGCATCCGGTCGCTCCCTGCGGTACGCGAGGAGAGCGAGAGCTACCGGCGCTATATCTTCGGCGGAAAGGACGCCATCGTCCGGCGCTGGCTGCGCGCGGGCGCGGACGGCTGGCGGCTGGACGTGGCCGACGAACTGCCGGACGATTTTATCGCCGCAATCCGTGGCGCCGCGAAAGAGGAAAAAGCGGACGCGTTCCTCCTGGGCGAAGTCTGGGAGGATGCCTCAAGCAAGGTCAGCTACGGCGTGCGCCGGCGGCATGTCCTGGGCGGGCATCTGGACGGCGTCATGAATTATCCCTTCCGCACCGCGCTTCTGGATTTCCTCCGCGGCGGCGACGCCTCACGCTTCCGCGACGCCATGGACACGCTCCGCGAAAACTACCCGCCGGACATCTTTTTCTCCTGCATGAACAGCCTCGGGACGCACGATACGCCGCGCATCCTGACGCTTCTGGGTCTCTCCGGCGGCGTGCCGGAAACGCGGGAGGCGCGGGCCGCGCACCGCCTCTCCGCGCAGGAGCATGAGCACGGCGCGGCGCTTTTGCGCCTCGCCGCCGTCGTGCAGTATGCCTTTCCCGGCTCGCCCTCGCTCTACTACGGCGACGAGGCCGGCCTGGAGGGGTTCGAGGATCCCTTCAACCGCCGCTGTTACCCTTGGGGCGGCGAGGACGAGACGCTCCTGTCCCTCTTCCGCCGCCTAGGGCGGGCGCGGCGGGAGAGCGCGCCGCTCCGGCGGGGCGCTCTCCGCTGGCTCCGGGCGGAGGGCGGCCTTCTGGCCTTCTCGCGGACGTTCGGGGAGGAGACCGCCACCGCGGCCGTCAACCGAGACGACGCCCCCGCTGCGCTTCTGCTGCCGGAGGGCGCCCGCCGCGACGTTCTTACCGGCGCGCGGCTCTCCGGCAAAATCATTCTGCCGCCTCGCTCTGGCATTCTTCTGACATAAAGCGCAGTTCCCCGGGAAAAATTATTCATTGCCAATTCCGGGCGCTTTCTGTATAATACAGTCAGAAAGGCAGGTGCTTTCCATGAAAAAGATTTTTTCCTGCGCGGATGAGTACCTTCACCGGTCCGACTGGAGGGACCTGGCGCTCCTCAAGCTCTGCATGGCGGCGTTCGGCTTCCTCATCGGGCTGAACGTCTCCGGGAAAAAGCGCGACTGCGCATCTTTCTGGGCCAAGGCGGTCTTTCTCATTACCTTTATTCCGCTCATGAAGAAATTTTTCGGCGTCATCGCGGAGGATTCCTCCTCCTGCGAGCCGGACGCCGAGTAAGCGGCCGCGCGCAGCACGGCGGAAAAGATGAAGCTCGCGCAACTTTTTGGGATTACGGGCGTGTCGGTCCGGCGCATCGGCCTCATCCCGGACTATGACGACCCGGGGCTTTATTCCAACGTGCTTCCCGCACTCACGAATTCAGGGCAATCCCCCGGCAGGCCGTTGGTCTGCCGGGGGATTCTTTCTTTCGGAAAAGCCGGTCCGCGCGAGTCCGCGTCGTCCCCGCAGCCCAGTCCGCAAAAACGGCCGGGCCGCGACATTTTTTTCCAAATTTGGGAAAGGGCATTCATTTTTGCAGATAGAAATGGTAGAATAACCGCAAAGCGGTTATTCTACCGGGTTTTACGGCGCGACCCCCTCGCCGCTTTCGCGGCAACCGGCGGCGATGCCATGCGGCATGGCACAAGACCATGCCGCACCGGCCGCAAAGCGGTTATTCTACTGGGTTTTACGGCGCGACCCCCTCGCCGCTTTCGCGGCAACCGGCGGCGATGCCATACGGCATGGCACAGGAGGCCGGCACGTTTCGCGCCCCGATACCGAACATGAAGGAAGTTTTCGATGAACAGAAATGAGCAGAAAGCAGCGCTGCCCCGCTATCAGCAAATCGCCGTCGAACTGGCAACCCGGATCGCCAGCCGCGAATACAAGGAAGGGCAGAAGATTTTTGCCCGGTCGTCCCTCGCCAGCCAGTACGGCGTTTCCGCCGAGACCGCGCGGCGGGCGATCTGCGTTCTGGCGGATCTGGACATCGTCTCTTCCGTCAAGGGGAGCGGCGTCACCATCAAGGCGTATGAAAACGCGGAAAAATTTATCTCTCAGCAAAAAAACCGGCAGTCCATCGAGACCATCAAAAACGACGTCCTGGACTGCATCACGCGGCAGCGAAGCGACATGGACAGCCTCAACGACCTGCTCTCCGAGCTCGTCTCGGCCACCGAGCACTTCCGCTCGCTCAATCCGTTCGTTCCGTTCCAGGTCCCGATCACCAAAGACTGCGTCTATCTGAACAAGTCCATCGCAGACATCCATTTCTGGCAGAACACCGGCGCGACCGTGGTGGCCGTCCACCGGGACAACCACACGATGATCTTTCCGGGCCCCTATATCCAGCTCCTCGAGGACGACACCGTTTTCTTTGTGACCCAGGACAGCCGGCCCGACGCCGTCAATCATTTTCTGTACCCCGGGTCCTAAGCCGCGCAGGCTCTGCGCCACAGTTTCTCCGCCGTTTTCGGACGGCGGAGAGTTTTTTCGCCGTTTGACAAAGTAGCAACTCACATGTATAATAGGAGTTGTTACTATTCAGCCAAAAGGCTTTTTTTCTTGTCTGCAGAGCCTTTAAAATAGGGAAGAAGGGACCCGTGACGAAACTGAAAAACAGATGTAAAACATATGCGCGGAACGCCGGCGCCGAGAGCAGGAGGCACTATGATCGAACTGAAAAATCTCTATAAAACATATGACCGGAAAACCGACGTCGTAAAAAACCTGAATCTCGTTATCCAGGACGGAGAGCTCGTCGTACTTATCGGCGAGAGCGGTTGCGGCAAAACGACGACGATGCAGATGATCAACCGCCTCATCGAGCCCACGGGCGGAAGCATCCTCATAAACGGGAAGGACACGAAAACCATCGACAAGAACACGCTGCGCCGGAACATCGGCTATGTGATCCAGGACATCGGCCTTTTTCCGCACAGGACCATTGAGCAAAACATCGCGACCGTGCCGCTTCTCTGCAGGAAGGACCGCGCGCAGGTGACGGAGCAGGTCCGGGCGCTCATGGAGACCGTCGGCCTTCCGTACGACCAGTACGCGGCTCGTTATCCCAACGAGCTCTCCGGCGGACAGCAGCAGCGGGTGGGGGTCGCGCGGGCGCTGGCCAACGACCCGGATATCATTCTGATGGACGAACCCTTCTCCGCGCTCGACCCCATCACCCGCGAACAGCTGCAGGACGAGCTTCTGCGGCTGCACGACGAGATGGGCAAGACCATCGTCTTCGTGACGCACGACATGGACGAAGCCATCAAACTCGGCGACAAGATCGCCATCATGCAAAACGGCGAGATCGCTCAGTTTGACACGCCGGAGGAACTTTTGAAAAATCCGGTGAGCGAGTTCGTGGCGGCGTTCATCGGACAGAACCGCCTCTGGAAAACGCCGGACCTGCTCAAGGCGGAGGACGTAATGGCCAAGGACATCGTGATGGTCGACGCAAACCGCACCGCCATCCAGGCCATCGAAATCATGAAGAAACGAAACGCGCCCGTTCTCGCGGTCGTGGAGAAGACCGCATCCGGACCGGACAGGCTCCTGGGCCTCGTGGGCATCAACCGGCTCCACAGCGTTCTGGACAGCGCGGCGAAAGTAAAGGACATCATGAAGACGGACATCATCAAGATCCCGCGTGACATGTCCCTGACCGAAGTCATCGCCCTGCGCGGACAGAACAACGTCCTCTTCAGCCCGGTGGTCAACGGCAGCGACGAACTTGTGGGCATCATCACCAACACCAGCATCGTCAACGTCCTCAGCCAGATCATGCCCGGAAAGGAGGACTATTGATATGGAACTGCTCCAGGAATTGATTCCATTCGTTACATCCCACTGGTCCGATATCATGCAAAAGACCCTGCAGCATGTCTCGCTCTCCTTTGCGGCGGTCGGGCTCGCGTGCCTGGTCGGAATCCCGGTCGGTTTTTTCATCGTCAACCGCGAAAAGCTCTCCGGCGTCGTTATGAATATCGCCAACGTCATCCAGACCATCCCCTCCCTCGCGCTCTTCGCCTTTGCGATGCCGCTTTTCGGCATCGGTACCAAGCCGGCCGTTTTTGCGCTTTTTCTTTACGCACTTCTGCCGATCATTAAAAACACCCTCATCGGCATCCGGAACGTCAACCCCGCCACCATCAAGGCGGCCGTCGGTATGGGGATGTCGCGCACGCAGGTCATGTTCAAGGTCGAGGTCCCGCTCGCGGTCTCTGTCATCATGGGCGGCATCCGCATCGCGGCGGTCACGAGCATCGGCATCACGACCATCGCGACGCTTATCGGCGCGGGCGGGCTCGGCGACCTCATCTACCGCGGCCTGAGCATGTATAACCAGCCCATGATCCTGACGGGCGCCATTTTTTCCGCCCTGCTCGCCCTGATCGTCGATTTCCTGCTCGGACTGCTCGAGCGGGCGCTGACTTCGAAGGGCATCACCGTAAACAGGTCCGCCAATCCATAAGTCATCAATTTTAAGGAGGAATACAACAATGAAAAAAGGCATGCGACTTTCGGTACTGGCCGTTCTGGCCCTGGCGCTGCTGCTGCTCGCGGCCGGATGCTCCAAGACCGAGGAGACGAAGACCATCCGGATTGTACACAAGAACTTTACGGAGCAGCGCCTGCTTGGCCAGATGCTCTCGGTCTATCTGGATTCAAAGGGCTACGAGACCGAGGTCTCCGAACTGGGCGGCACGATGCTCTGCTTCAACGCGCTGGACGGCGGGGACGCGGACCTGTACGCCGATTACACCGGGACCGGCTATATGGCCATTTTGGGTCAGACGGAAATCCTGTCTGCCGACGAGACCTACGACTACGTAAAATCGCACTATGAGGAAGAGTATGGCATCACCTGGCTGGAGCCCATGGGGTTCAACAACACCTACATCCTCTCCGTCACCGCCGCGACGGCGGAGGAGTACAACCTGAAAACGACTTCGGATCTGATCGGAATCTCGGACGATATGGTGATCGGCAGCGATTCCGAATTCGCCAGCCGGACGGACGGTTACGCAGGCCTTCTGGAGGCCTATCCCGGCCTTACGTTCAAGGAACTTAAGACCATGGACCAGGGACTGACCTATCAGGCGCTTGCCAACGGCGAGCTGGGCGTTAACGTCTCGTACGCCACCGACGGCCGCATCGCGAAGTTCAACCTCGTCAACCTGGAGGACGACGCGCACTTCTTCCCGCCCTATTACTGCGCGCCCATCATGAAGCAGACCTTCGCGGACGAGAACCCCGGCGTGGTCGAAGCGCTTAACGCCCTGAAAGGCCTGTGGTCCGACGAGGACATGCAGAAGTACAATCTCCTCGTTGACGACGGCGGCGACGTCCGCGAGGTCGCCACGCAGATGCTCACCGAGGCCGGCCTCATCGAACAGGCGAGCTGAGCCGCCGCTTCCGAACCAAAATAAAACGAGGGCTCCGGCAGAAGCCGGAGCCCTCGTTTTTTCTATTTCCGCTTCGGTTTGTATTTCACCACGACGACCACGCCCGTGATAAAAAGCGCCAATCCAATGACGCCGCCGATGGCCGGGACGATGAACACGGCCCGGAACGCGGACGGCAGCTCCATACCGGAAAAGCCCATCTCGGGCATCCCCCCGAAGGGATCGCTGAGCATATGGCTCCAGGCGACGCTGACCCCGACTACCATCAGAATAATCAGCGCGCCCCAGGCCATGAGAAGATACCCCGCCACATAGCCTTTCCGCTCAATGAGCCGCATGACCCAGCCGAAGAGGTCATGACGGCCATAGCTTCCGCCATACGGGAGCGGGGGAGGGGGCCCTTCCTCCGGCTCCGGGTCGTTCCCCAGAAGCTCGTCCACGGAAACGCCGAAGACCCGCGCGAGCGCGAGGAGCTTCTCCGTCTCCGGCAGCGCCGCGTCCGTCTCCCATTTGGAGACCGCCTGCCGGCTCACGCCGACGCGCTCGGCCAGCTCCTCCTGCGAAAGCCCCGCCTCTTTCCTGTACTTCAAAATCCGTTCGCCTGTCGTCACAAGCATCGCTCCTTTCACCTTCGATCGTGCCACACCGGGCGGTTGCGTTCCACCGCGCCGCCCTTGCAATCGCGCAACCGGAGGTTGCGGAGGGCGGTTTTACGCGTCCTCGGTGCGCGTAACGGCGATGGAGAGCTCATCCAGCTGCCTGGCATCCACCTCCGCCGGACAGGCGGTCATGGGTTCTGACGCGTTTTGCACCTTCGGGAAAGCGATGACGTCGCGGATGCTCTCGGCGCCGGCCATGAGCATCACGAGGCGGTCGAGGCCGTAGGCCAGGCCGCCGTGGGGCGGCGCGCCGTACTTAAAGGCGTTAATCAGGTACCCAAAGCGCGCCATGGCGTCCTCCTCGGTAAAGCCGAGCGCGCGGAACATCGCCTCCTGCACCTCCGGACGATTGATGCGGATGGACCCGCCGCCGAGCTCCACGCCGTTTAACACAATATCGTAGGCCTTCGCGCGGCAGCACGCCTTGTCGGTCTCCAGGAGCGCGAAGTCCTCGTCCATCGGGGCGGTAAACGGGTGGTGCATGGCGACGAAGCGGTTTTCCTCCTCGCTGTACTCGAAGAGCGGGAATTCCGTGACCCAGAGAAAACGGAAGTCGTCCGGCCGAAGGAGGCCCATGCGCCGGGCACACTCGCAGCGCAGCGCGCCGAGCGCGGCGAAGACGGTCTCGTTTTTCGCGTCGCCCACGACGAAGATCAGGTCGCCCGGCTCCGCCTCCGCGCGCGCGAGGATCGCCTTGTTTTCCCCGTCTGTGAGGAACTTGGCGAAGGAGGAGGACGCCGCGCCGTCCTTTCCGAGCTTCGTCCAGGCCAGACCCTTGGCCTGATACGTTTTCACAAATTCCGCAAGGCCGTCCACCTGTTTGCGGGGAAATGCCTCCGCGCCGCCCTTGACATTGATGAGCCGCACGGAGCCGCCGGCGTGCACCGGCCCGGAGAAAACCTTGAAACCGCAGTCCTTTACAAGGTCGGAGATGTTTTTCAGCTCAAAGCCGAAACGGAGGTCCGGCTTGTCCGAGCCGAAACGCTCCATGGCGTCGATCCATTTCATCCGCTCGATGGGGAGAGGCACGTCCACGCCCAGCACCTCGCCGAAGACGCGCCTGAGAAACCCTTCGTTCACCGCCATGACGTCCTCGGCCTCGACGAAGCTCATCTCCAGGTCGATCTGGGTAAATTCCGGCTGGCGGTCGGCGCGCAGGTCCTCGTCGCGGAAGCAGCGCGTGATCTGCATGTAGCGGTCGAAGCCCGCGAGCATGAGCATCTGCTTGTACTGCTGCGGCGACTGGGGCAGCGCGTAAAATTTCCCGGGATGGAGGCGGGAGGGGACCAAATAGTCCCGCGCGCCCTCGGGGGTGGACTTCGTGAGCATCGGCGTCTCGATCTCGAGAAAACCGTTCTCATCGAAATAGTCGCGCGCAACCTTCGCCACGCGATGGCGCAGCGCGAGGCTGCGCTGGTTCGACGGGCGGCGCAGGTCCAGATAGCGGTACTTGAGGCGCAGGGTGTCGTTTACGCTCAGGTCGTCCAGAATCTCAAAGGGCGGCGTCTCGGATTTCGCGAGGAGTCGCAGCTCCGTCACCTCGAGCTCCACGTCGCCGGTAGGGATCTCCCTGTTTTTGGCGCTGCGCTCGCGCAGGACGCCCGTCGCCGCGACAACGTATTCCGCGCGCAGCGCCTTCGCTTGTTCAAAGACCGCCCGCGGTGTCTTTGCGTCGAAGGCCAATTGCAGAATGCCCGTCCGGTCGCGCAGGTCCACGAAGATCAGATTGCCCAGGTCGCGCTGCCGCTGCACCCAGCCGCAGACCGAAAGGGTCCCGCCCGCGTCTTCCGCGCGCGGCGCGCCGCAATAGGAATCGCGGTGGAAACCCTGCAGATTGTCCATAGAAATCACTCCATTTTGTATTATCAGGTTGAAAAATGTCTCTCCGTATCATTTTTTTGCACGAGCCATTCCGTGCTCCGGCAAAACGGTTTCTTCGGAGGGGACGTCCTCCGGGGAGCACTTTTTCTCGCGCCGAACGGATGCGTTTCGTTTCGGCGAAAGATTTTTGCGGAGGAGACGCCCTCCGGGGGTCATCTTTTCTTGGCGCCGCCAGGAAAAGATGGAAAAAGAAGCGGCCCAGGGGGACGCCCCTTGGGTATCCCCCCTCGTCCGGAAGTCTTGCGGGGGGAAGCCCGGCCCGTAAGGCGCTGCGGCGTTCTCTTCTGATGACGGAAACCCCGGTACAGGGCGCTTCTTGCGGAATTGCCTTCGGGTTTGGAGGGCTGGCCGCGCCGCTTTCTTCTGTCGATTGCGTATCCGGCACAAGGAACTTTTGGAAGGGTGCCAGAGGACCGGAGGGCCCGGCGCGCCGTTTTTCCCGCGGCTTTCCGTCCACGCCGCCAACCCTTGCATGAGTCGGCTTATGGCGGGAGCAACGCTCCAAATCCGTAATATTTCGTCGAATTATTCCGCCCCGTATTTCATCTGTCCGCTCCGCCGGACAGAGAAACGATCGTTTTTGTACTATTTCGTCGGAATACTCCGAACGGTATTCAACCCTCCCACCGGTACGCGAGAAACGCGGCGGCGTACCGGACGGCGGGCCGCGCTCTTTATCTCAAATGATTTGACTGCCGCCGGACGTGTCCGGATTTTTGTCCCGGATAACGGTGCCGGAGTCGAGCGCCGCAAGGCCCTCCCGGATGATCCGGGCGGCCTCGTCCTTTGTCACGAGCGTCTGCGCGCCGGAGCGCATCTCCTTGAGAGAGACCCTGCCGGCTGCGATCTCGTCCTCGCCCAAAAGCAGGACGTAGGGCACGCCGAGCTTGTCGGCGTAACTCATTTTCGCCTTGAACTTCTTCTTTTCACCGTAAAGCTGCGTGCGGACGCCCGCCTCGCGGAGCGCCGTGGCGAGCGCGACGGCGGGGGAGAGGTCGTCCGTCATCGGGAGGACGAGCGCGTCCGCCGGCGCGGTCGGGAGATCGTCGCTCAGGTACTTCTGCTCCTCCAGGACGTAAAACAGGCGGGTGAGGCCGATGGAGATGCCGACGCCCGGGAGCTTTTTGTCCGTGTAGTAGCCCGCCAGGTCGTCATAGCGCCCGCCGGAACAGATGGACCCGATCTCCGGGTGGTCGAGGAGCGTCGTCTCGTAGACCGTGCCGGTGTAGTAGTCGAGTCCGCGTGCGATCGTGAGGTCCACGGCGAAATGGTCCCCGGGGACGCCGAAGCCGGCGAGGTGGCCGACCACGGTCCTAAGCTCCGAGATCCCCTCGTCCAGCAGGCCGTTTTTCCCCTCGTACGAAGCGAGCGCCGCGAGGGGCTCGGCGCTGTGCAGCAGCGCGAGGAGTGCCCCCGCCGTTTCCGCCGGGACGGCACACTCTTCCTCCAGGAGCGCCTTTACCTTCGCGTCGCCGAGCTTGTCGAGCTTGTCCACCGTGCGCATCACGTCCGCTGCGCGCCCGGAGAGCCCCAGCATCCGGAAAAGGCCGTTTAAGATCTTCCGGTTGTTGACACGGATGCGGAAGCGGCGCAGACCCAAGGCCGTAAACGTGCGGTAGATGACGGCCGGGATCTCCGCCTCGCTCAAAATATCCAGTGAGCCGTCGCCGATGACGTCGATATCCGCCTGGTAGAACTCGCGGAAGCGCCCGCGCTGGGCGCGCTCGCCGCGGTACACCTTCCCGATCTGGAAGCGGCGGAAGGGGAAGGCCAGCTCGCCGTAGTGCTGCGCGACGTAGCGCGCAAGCGGCACGGTCAGGTCGAAGCGGAGCGACAGGTCGCTTTCCCCCTTCGTAAAGCGGTAGATCTGTTTTTCCGTCTCGCCGCCGCCTTTGGCGAGAAGCACCTCGCTGGCCTCGATGAGCGGCGTGTCAAGCGGCGTGAAGCCATAGAGCGAGTAGCTCTCGCGCAGGGATTGAACCATGCGGTCGAACTGCATCTGCCGCGCGGGCAGAAGCTCCATGAAACCGGAGAGGATACGGGGTTTGACGCGTTCCATTTGCATCCATCCTTTCTCGGGGGACGAAAAAACGCTCTCGTCCCCATCTATGGGACGAGAGCGTTTCCGCTTCGTGGTGCCACCCATGTTCGGACGCGCGGCGCGTCCCTCTTGCCTCCTGTTGCGGGGAGGATCCCGCGCGGCTTTCCGTCGCCGCCCGCTCGGCCGCCGTCTTCCTCCGCTCCTGCCGCAAGGGGTTTCCAGCCAGGACCCCTCTCTCTTTCCGGCGGTGCGCGGGCTACTCCTGCGGCCTCATCGCGGTATATGTGTTACTGCATTATAAATTGCGCTGCCCGGCTTGTCAAGCCTTTCCGGGCGTCACGCCTTCGCGCCGCCGGAAAGAAACCGGTCGATCTCCGCGACGAACCTCATCGGCTGCTCCACGGACAAGATCCGCGCCGCGCGGACGCGCCCTCTTACAGAACGAGGGGCTTGTCGTCGGGCTTGAGGTACAGGCGCCAATCCAGGTCGCCCCGCGCGAGGCCGTGGATCAGCATCTCCGCCGTGGCGACGTTCGTGGCGAAAGGCACGTTGTACTGGTCGCACAGGCGGGTGATGTAATTGATGTCCCCGTCCCAGTCGTTCGACTGAGGGTCGGAGAAGAAAATGACCATGTCGATCTCGTTGTAGGCGATGCGCGCGCCCACCTGCTGGCTGCCGCCGTGCGCATGCGACAAAAAGAGCGTGATGGGAAGCCCGGTCGCCTCCGCCACGAGACGCCCGGTGGTATTGGTGGCGCAGATATTATGTTTTGCGAGAATGCCGCTGTATGCGATGCAAAACTGTACCATCAGCTCTTTTTTCCGGTTGTGGGACATGAGCGCGATGTTCATAGGAGAAGCCACCTTTCATACCGATCCTCTACCGATTCTTTGTGCTGGATTCCGAAAAATCTATCTGATCCGCATCACGGGGACACGCTCGCCCAGAAGACGGCGCGCAATGTTCAAATACGCGCGCGCCGCGCCCCCCGGACCGGTCAGAACGAGCGGCACGCCCCGGTTGGCCGCGAGCATCACGGCCGCGTCCTCCGGCACCACGCCGAGAAGCGGGAGTCCCGCCTCGTCCATCGCGTCGTCCAGATTGCTCCGGAGCTTGCGCAGAAGTTTTTTCTGCACGCGGTTGACCACCAGATGCACCTGCCCGATCTCAAGCGCGCCCGGCGCGCCGAGTTCGGCGACCGTCCTCTGCGCGTCCCGCAGACTGGAGGCGTCCGTGGTGGTGACCACGACGGCCCTGTCCGCGCCCGCGGCGGCGCGGCGGAAGCCCCTGCCGATCCCCGCCGGGCAGTCGATGAGGCAATAATCGAAGTTGCGCCGCACCTCCGGCAGGAGAGACGACAAATCGCTCTCCGTCTCCGGCAGAGAAAGAGGCGCCGTTAACAAAAACAGACCCGGGATGTCCGGCTGCTCCGCGGCGGCCTCCGAAAGAGACGCGCGCCCCGCGAGCACATCGGAAAAATCCATGAGCGCCCGATCGGTCAGCCCCAGCGAGAGATCGAGGTTGCGCAGCCCGACGTCCGCATCCAGGCACAGGACGCGCTTTCCCAGCGCGGCCAGGCACGAGGAGACGCCGCCGGTAAACGAGGTCTTGCCCGTGCCGCCTTTGCCGGAGGTGACGACGATGACCGTTCCCATTGGCTTCCTCCTTCGATACAGTACACAGCATAACACATCCGCGCGCCGATTTCAAACCTTTTTTGTAAGATTCGTGCATCCGCGCGCGCTTTTTCAGAGCGGAGCTTTCTGAATTTTGGCAAAACGACGAGGATATTTTTCCGGCGTCGGCCCGATCTTCTCCACGGCGACGATACAACGCAAAATGTCCGTCTCCGGAATGCGATATTCGAACAGGGGACGGAGCCGCCCGCCCAGGAGCGTCACGGCGCGGCCGGCGGCATTGAGCTCGTCCCCGCAGCCGGCGGCCTTCATGGCCAGGAACAATCCGCCCGGCCGCACCAGCGGAAGGCAGAGCTCCAAAAGCACCCGCAGGTCGGCGACCGCGCGGGAGACGGCGATGTCGTAGCCGTCCCGCTCGCCGGGGAAGCGCGCGAACTCCTCCGCCCGGGCGTTCACGCAGCGGACCGCTCCGCCTGCAGCGCCGGCAGAGCGGGCTGTTTTCCGGTCCGCCGGAAGCGCCTGCCCGGAAAGAGGTATTTTCACCTGCGGGCCGGACCGCGCCCGGACCGGTTCCTCGCCCTCCGGCGCTTCTTCCGCACGGACGGGCCAGCCCATCTCCCGGCACGCGCCTCGCAAAAATTCCACGCGCTTGCCGAGAGAGTCGAGCAGCGTCAGGCGCATGTCCGGCATGAGGATGCGAAGAGGCACGCCGGGAAAGCCCGCGCCGGTGCCCACGTCCACGACGCGCGCCGCGCGGAAGTCGGCCGCGCCGAGAAGCGCGGCGGCGTCCAGAAAGTGCAGCCGCGCCACGTCTTCCGGCGCGGTGATGGCGGTCAGATTCATGACATGGTTGCCCATATCGAGCAGTTCGGCATACCGCAGCATCGCATCCAGCGACGCCTCGTCCGCCGGGATGCCGAACGACGCGAGCCCCCTTTCAAGAATCCCGCGCGCGGTCATTTTTTCTCCCGCAGAAGGTCGCGGATCTCGGTCAGGAGCTTCTCCTCCGCACTCGGCTCCGGCGGGGCGGGCGGAGCCTCAGGCTCCTTCGGCTTTTCCGACAGCCGGTTCATGGCCCGCACGATCCAAAAGACCACCCAGGCCAGAATCAAAAAGTTGACTACAGCCAGTATAAATCCGCCGATATATAACACCGTGCCATCACCGCCGGTAAAAGAAGGCAGGTCAATCGACAGAACCGCGAAGTCCAGTCCGCCCAGGAACATCCCGACGATGGGCATGATGACGTCGTTCACCAAGGATGTCGTGATCGTCGAAAACGCGCCGCCGATGATGATGCCGACGGCCAGATTCATCACGTTGCCGCGCAGCACGAATTCCTTGAACTCGGTCCGAACGCTCTTTTTTTCCGCCATGTCTGTTCATCCTCTCTCAATCTATAAGTGCCCGAAATGAGCTTTTGCAACAAGACGGGTCCGTTCTAGTTTCCGTTCTTTTCGAGGGTCGTTTTGCCGCCCATATAGGGGCGCAGCACCTCCGGGATGCGGACGCTCCCGTCGGCCTGGAGGTTGTTTTCAAGGAACGCGATGAGCATGCGGGGCGGAGCGACGACGGTGTTGTTGAGCGTATGGGCGAGATATTTTTTCCCGTCCGCGCCGGCGACACGGATCTTCAGCCGGCGCGCCTGGGCGTCTCCGAGGTTCGAGCAGGAGCCGACCTCAAAATATTTTTTCTGCCGCGGGCTCCAGGCCTCCACATCCACACTCTTGACCTTGAGGTCCGCGAGATCGCCCGAGCAGCACTCGAGCGTGCGCACGGGGATGTCGAGGCTGCGGAAGAGGTCGACCGTGTTCTGCCAAAGCCGGTCGAACCACACGGGGGAGTCCTCGGGCCGGCAGACCACGATCATCTCCTGCTTCTCAAACTGGTGGATGCGGTAGACGCCGCGCTCCTCGATGCCGTGGGCGCCCTTCTCCTTGCGGAAGCAGGGGCTGTAACTCGTGAGGGTATAGGGGAGCTTCTCCTCGGGCAGGATCTGATCGATGAACTTGCCGATCATGCTGTGCTCGCTGGTGCCGATGAGATAGAGGTCCTCGCCCTCGATCTTGTACATCATGGCGTCCATCTCGGCGAAGCTCATGACGCCGGAGACGACGTTGCCGCGGATCATGAACGGCGGCACGCAATAGGTAAAGCCGCGGTCGATCATAAAGTCGCGCGCGTAGGTAAGAACGGCGGAGTGCAGCCGCGCCACGTCGCCCATGAGATAGTAGAAGCCGTTCCCGGCGACGCGCCGGGCGCTGTCGAGGTCGAGTCCGCCCAGGCGCTCCATGATCTCGGCGTGGTAGGGGATCTCAAAGTCCGGCACGACCGGTTCGCCGTAGCGCCGCACCTCCACGTTTTCCGCGTCGCTTTTCCCGACGGGGACGCTCGGGTCGATGATCTGCGGGATCACGAGCATCACGCCGCGGAGTTTCTCCTCGAGCTCCGTCTCGCGTGTCTCAAGCTCCTTGAGGCGCGCGGCGTCGGCGCTCACCTGCGCTTTCGCGGCCTCGGCCTGGGCAGCTTTCGAAGGGTCTTTTTTCGCCTGCCCCATGAGCACGCCGACCTTTTTGGAGAGCGCGTTGCGCGCGGCGCGCAGCTCGTCCGCCTCGGCGATGGTCCGCCGCCGCTGCGCGTCCAGCGCGAGCGCCTCGTCCACGAGCGGCAGCTTGTGATCCTGGAATTTCTTCCGGATGTTCTCCCGCACCAGATCCGGCTCCTCCCGGATCAGCTTGATATCAATCATTGTCCCAAACACCTCGATCTTCAGTCTAGCGCCTTGAGAATTTTCGCGTACTCCGCGGCGGGCGATACCGACCAGAACTCGGCCTCGGTGGGCAGATACTGGGAGAGCGGCGCAAGGTCCTCCAAAATCTCGCGGCAGAGCGTATATTTCTTCGCGCTGTATGCCTTGGAGAGCTGCCAGAGCAGCGAAAGCGCGTCACTCTCGCTGCGCGAGGCGTCCAGGGCCGTACTAAGCTGGCTCTTCTCATCCGTCGCATGATCCAGCTGGTCCTCCAGATCTCGGTTCTCCGATTCCAGGCTCTCGCTGCTTGCGCGCAGCTCCTCGTTCGTCTTCCGCATATTCTCAATGGTCTCCATCGCGCTCACCGAGCCCTTGAGCTCGCTTACGGTCTCCGCCATCTGCCGCTGCTGCATCAGGTAGGAAAGCAGCAGCAGGAAAAACGCCGCGGCGAAGAGGATCGCGATGTAGCGCAGCACCGAATTCCGTTTTGCCGGCGCGGGTTTCTGCTCGCCGGCGTTTTCCGGCGCGGACTGTTCCTTCTTTTCTTCCTCTGGGTTCAACGTCCGGATCCTCCTTTGAACACCGCTCCGCGGAGCGACGAAAGCGCTTCCAGCAGGCCGTTTAAGTCCTCGTCGCCGTAATACTCCAGCTCCAGCCGGCCGCGTTTTTTTCCCGGCAGGATGCGGACCTTGCGCGCGAGCTTCGCCGCGAGGTCCCGCTCGGCTTCCCGGCAGTAGTCGACGGCGCCCGGCTTCTGCGGCGCAGTCTGTTCCGGTTTCTGCAGCTTCTTCACCAACGCTTCGGTCTGGCGCACGGAGAGGCCGAGCTGCGCCACGCGCGCCGCGGTCTTTTCCTGCTCGGCCCCGCTTTTCAGCGACAGGAGCGCGCGCGCGTGGCCGCCGGAGAGCGTTCCGTCGCGCACCATCTCCTGCACGGCGGAGGACAATGAGAGCAGACGCAGGGCGTTTGCCACCGCGCTGCGCGATTTTCCGACGCGCGCGGAGGCCTCCTCCTGCGTGAGCCCGTAGTCGTCCATGAGGCTGCGGTAGCCGCCGGCTTCCTCGATCGCGTTCAGGTCCTCGCGCTGCAGGTTTTCGATAAGCGCGAGCTCCATCATGCGGCGGTCGTCCGCCTCCACGACGAGTACCGGCACCTCGCGCAGGCCCGCCAGCCGCGCCGCGCGCCAGCGGCGCTCGCCCGCGATGATCTGATAGTAGCCGGAATCCAGGCGCCGCACGGTGAGCGGCTGCAGAATACCGTGCGCTCGGATGCTCTCGGCCAGTTCGGCAAGCGCGTCGTCGTCAAAATATTTGCGGGGCTGTTTCAGTCCCGCCTCCACCTGCGAGAGGGGCACCTGCATGCTCCCGCCCTCCGGCGCAGCCGTCGCGGCCTCGCCGAAAAGCGCCCCGAGGCCCTTGCCGCCCAAGCCTTTGCCCAGTCCGCGTTCCGCCATCTCCACGCCTTCCTTTCTCCCGGCGCGCCCCCGCTCATACGGGCTGGGGCGCGCGGTTCTTTCTGAGTATTTCCTCCGCCAGCTCGCCGTACGCCGCCGCGCCGCGCGACCACGGGTCGTATGCCGTCACCGGTTTTCCATGGCTCGGCGCCTCGGAGAGGCGCACGTTGCGCGGGATCACGCTGGCGTACACCTTGCCGGGGAAGTGGCGCTTGACCTCCTCCGCCACCTGAAGGGAAAGATTCGTGCGCCCGTCGTACATCGTGAGGAGCACGCCCTCGAGCTCCAGCGGAGGATTGAGCGCGCGCTTGACGATGCGCACCGTGCCCATCAGGTCCGCCAGACCCTCCAGCGCGTAGTATTCGCACTGCACGGGCACCAGAATGCTCTCCGCCGCGCACAGCGCGTTCACGGTCAGAAGCTCCAGAGATGGCGGGCAGTCGATCAAAATATAATCGTAGTCCCAGTCGAGCTTTGTCAGGGCGTTGCGGAGCAGGTATTCGCGCTCGGGCAGACCGATCATCTCGACGCCCGCGCCGGCCAGCGCCTTGTAGGAGGGCAGGAGGTCGCCGTACGGCGTCGCCGTCACGGCGCGGCGCACGTCCGCGCCGCCAATGATCACGTCGTACACGTTCGGCGAGGCGGCCACCTTGTCCACGCCCAGGCCGCTCGTGGCGTTCGCCTGCGGGTCGAAATCGCACAGCAGGACCCGCGCGCCGGCTTTTTTGAGGGCCGCCGTGAGATTGACCGCGGTCGTCGTCTTCCCGACACCGCCTTTTTGATTGACCACCGCGATGCGCTTTGCCACGCCGCCGCCTCCATTTCCCGAAAAAGCCATCTCTCCGCGCGCGGGGCGCTCCGCCGCGCGAAGACCCGGGCGCACGGCCAGGGGCCCGCAGCCGCGTGAACGCCGCTGTTTTTCGCCGGTATCGCGCGGCTGTGGGCCGCGCGATACCGGCGCCCGGCACGTACCGCGCCGCGGCTCCAGGTTCCACACACGCCGCCGAAGGCGGCGCCCGGGCGCTTATCGTGTCGCTTTTGGCATATTATAACACAGCGCGGGGCGGTTGCATAGATGGTTGTTTCACGTGAAACATCGTTTTTTGCGGCGCTGCGGGTCCGGTTCCGCGCGGCGGGGACAAATGTCCTCTCCGTGCCGCGGCGGAACGCTTTTTAGCCTGCCTCTCCTATATTTGCCAAAATAAAGCAGCCGCATTCAGACCCCCGCGCGACACGCGCCCCCATTCCGCTCTTCCGCTGTTCCGGCCGAGTTCCTTGGGGCGCGAAAAAAGCGGGCCGAAGGGAATGTTTCACGTGAAACATTCCCTTCGGCCCTATGGCCGCGGAGCATGAGGCGGAGAGGTGGATCAGCTTTTGGGGATCGTGATTGTGAGGAGGATCGCGTCCGCCGAATCCTCTCGGCTCCAGCGGGCGTTGATTCCCGCGGTCTTCATCATGTGCAGGCCGCGGTCGACGGTATTGAGGAAGAGACGCACGTCCTTGATGACATAACGCCTCCGTCCCTTGGGGGGGAGGGGATCCTGCGCTTCGGCGGAGTTTTTGACGAGGCGTTCCACGAGCGCTTCGGTCTGGGCGACGTTGAGCCCCTCCGCCGTGATGCGCAAAAGCGCGTCTCTGCGTTCCTTTTCGCCCTCCAGGCGCAAAAGCGCGCGCGCGTGGCGCTCGGTCAGGTTGTATTGCTGGAGCGTATCGACCGTCTCCGGCGAAAGGCGCAGGAGGCGCAGCTTGTTGGCTACGGCGGACTGGGATTTTCCCAGCCGCGCGGCCGCCTGCTCCTGGGAGAGGCCGAAATTATCGATGAGCCGCGCGATGGCGCGCGCCTCCTCCATGAAATCCAGATCGCGGCGCTGCAGGTTCTCCACCAGCGCGAGGAGAGAGCTTGTCTCCTCGTCCACGCCGGCGATGAGGCAGGGGACCTCGCCCAGTCCCGCCAGCCGCGCGGCGCGCAGGCGCCGTTCGCCGGAAACGAGCTCAAAGCCCTTTTCGCGGCGGCGGACCGTCAGCGGCTGCAGGATGCCGTGCTCGCGGATGCTGTCGGCAAGCTCGGAGAGCTCCCGCCGGTCAAACTGATGGCGCGGCTGGTTCGGGTTCGGCGTGATGCGCCCGACGGGTATGTACTGTATGCGATCGTTTTCCAGAATCCCGCGGCGTCGGCGGAGCTGCATGTCCAGTCCCCCTTTCTCCGCTATTATTGCTCGCTTTGCGGGCGAAACAAAGAGAAGAAGGGCGGAATGCAAAAAAAGGACAGACGCGCGGCGGCGCGATCCCCGCGGCGGGCGGGACCTGCCCATTTTGAAGGGGGTTTGGCGCGAAATCGCCCTCCGAAGCCCGTTTCCGGAAAATATTTCTTCCGAAAAGATATCTTCCGGGAAGCGCCTTTTCATCCCGCGCGAAACGTCCCGTCTCCCGGCCGGGGCGTTCTTTATCGTATGGAGCCGCCCTCCGGGAACCGCTCTTCCTTCCGGTAAAGAGGAGAGGGGAAGGTCGCGCCTGGGGGGGATGCCCAGAGAGTGTCCCCCTTCAGACGCCCGGAAAACTTACGAAAGGGAAGTTGGCCCGCAGAGAAGCGCGGCGCTTCCTCCCCTTTGGTCAAGGAGATCGCCGCAGCGTGCGCCCGACGTTCTTTCGCCCCGCGCGGGGGCCCGCTCCGCCTCCCCGCGCTCCCCGTCGAAACGTCAGGACGTACATTCGGCAGGGGCCGCGGCTCTCCCGGCTGCATCGCTGCGGGCGGGGGCACGAAGAGGGCGGGGGAAATCGATCCCCCGCCCTTTGTGCCGGTTCTTTTCGTTCTTTTCCTGCCGGAGCAAGAAAAACAACGGCTTTCCTTCTCCGGAGCGGGCGCGCCGCCTTACAAAAGCAGCGTCTGAGCCAATATGGTCACAGGATAGGTGGGGCCGGTGACGATATACGTCCCGAGCGGGAGCGCGCTTTTTACCGTTCCGGCACGATCTCGATCCAATATCCGTCCGGGTCCTGGATGAAATAAATGCCCATCGCCTTATTTTCGTAACAGATCGCGCCCATGTCCGCATGGCGTCTGTGCGCCGCCTCAAAATCCTCCGCCGTCATAGCGAGATGGTACTCGCACTCCCCGAGATCGTAAGGCTCCTTACGGCCGGCGAGAGCCGTAAGCTCCAGCCGGAAGCCCGTTTTCCGGTCCCCCAGATACACGATCTGAAAGGAGCCGTCTCGGGCGTCGATCCTCCCCACGGGCTCCAGGTCCAGCGCCTTTTTATAAAACGCCAGACTGCGCTCCAGGTCCAGAACATTAAAATTGAAGTGATTGAAATACATAGGCATTCCCTCCGTCCCGGCTGCCTGCCATAGGTTGACTCAAAACGACCTGTATGTCCATCCCGCGGCGGCGCCGCAAGGGCTCCGGCGGGTTTCCCGTCTTTTTTATTCGCCGATGATCAGCATTGCGTCCGGGGCGTTTCGGCCGATGGCGTCGATACCGTTTCTGCAGCTCGCTTTCGCCTTATAGGCATCGCCGGCGGCAACCACTTCTCCGTCCTCCGCCCGCAGGCGGAAGCGGAACCGGCCCTCCCCATCCAGATAGATCTCGTACTTGGGGTCGTCAAGCGCCTGGAATCCCGGCGCGGTCTGATCCTCAGTCGCGGCGCGCGCGTACCTGCGCACCCGTTCCACGCAGTTCCGGCAGGCCTCCAGAGAAGGAAACGGGCCGCCCGAGGCGATAATCTGTCCATTGGTCGCTTTGAGGCTGAATTGGTATCTGCCGCTCCTTCCTCTCGCGAGAATAAACTTTCCTGCCATTTTATTTCTCCTTTCTCCGCCCTTCTCCCGTTCCGGAGCGGTTGACAAGGGATCGTACCGGAAACGAAGAAACGCCGGAAACGCGGCGGAAACCAAAGCATACGGCGCGCAGAAAACCGCGGCGGCACGCGACGGACGGTTTCCCGGCCTGAAAAAGACGCGGGAGCGGCGCGAAAAGCGGTATCAGCCCGGCTTACTTTCGGACTGCTCACGGCTCCGCGCGACGGCGAGCGCGTCGCAGCGGTTGTTGTATTCGTTTTCCGCATGGCCCTTCACCCAGACGAACGTCACCTCGTGGCGGGCCGTCAGGCCGCAGAGGTCCTTCCAGAGGTCGGCGTTTTTGAGCTCGCCTTCTTTGCGCTTCCAGCCGCGGCGCCGCCAGTCGTGGATCCAGCCTTTTCCGAACGCGTCGGCAATGTAGGAGGAATCCGTATAGAGCGTCACGCGGCAGGGCTCGCGCAGCGCGGAGAGCGCCTCCCGCACGGCGGTGAGCTCCATGCGGTTGTTGGTGGTGTCCGGCGCGCCGCCGGAAAGCTCCTTCTCGTGTCCGCCATAGAGAAGAACCGCGCCCCAGCCGCCCGGGCC
>DAOPLW010000002.1:0-22035 GCA_035391945.1 Oscillospiraceae bacterium
GCTTCTTTTTCCATCTTTTCTTGGCGGCGCAAGAAAAGATGGCCCCCGGAGGGCGGCCCCTCCCCCCTCGGAGCGGATCTCCTTTTGAAGCCTTTCGCCCGTCACACACACTTTTCCCCCCACGGAGGTGCTTTCATGCCGAACATCCATATCCTCTCCCCGCACGTCGCCGACCTCATCGCGGCGGGCGAGGTGGTCGAACGCCCCGGCTCGGCGGCCAAGGAACTTCTGGAAAACGCCGTCGACGCGGGCGCCTCGGCCGTCACCGTGGAGATCCGCCGCGGCGGCATGGAGTACCTGCGCGTCACGGACGACGGCTGTGGCATCGCGCCGGAAGACGTCAAAACCGCCTTCCTGCGCCACGCGACGAGTAAGCTCCGCGACGCCCGCGACCTGGAGGCCATCGGCACGCTCGGGTTCCGCGGCGAGGCGCTCGCCGCCATCTCGGCGGTCTCGCGCGTGGACATCCTCACCCGCGCGCGTGGAACGGACGAGGGGAGCGCGCTCTCCCTGGAGGGGGGCCTCCCCGGCGAGGTCGTTCCTGCCGGCTGTCCGGAGGGGACGACGATCATCGTCCGCGACCTCTTTTTCAACACCCCCGCGCGCCTCAAATTCATGAAGCGGGACGCCGCCGAGGCGGCCTTCGTGCAGGGTGTCGTCCAGAAGGTCGCGCTCTCCCGCCCGGAGGTCTCCGTGAAATTGATCCGCGACGGCGCGGAACTCTTTCACACCCCCGGCGACGGGCAGCTGCGCTCGGTCGTCTACGCCCTTTTGGGCCGCGACTTCGCGCTCGGCCTCCTGCCGGTCTCCGGCGGGAACGAGGAGGCGTCCGTAACGGGCTTCACCTCGAAACCGAACTGCTGCCGCGGCACCCGCGCGGGCGAGCATTTCTTCGTCAACGGCCGCTACATCCAGAGCCGGACGATGACCGCCGCGCTCGAGGAGGCCTACAAAAACGCCCGCATGGTGGGAAAATTTCCCGCCTGCGTCCTGCATCTTTCTCTGCCCCTCTCGCGGCTGGACGTGAACGTCCATCCGGCCAAGACCGAGGTAAAATTCGTGAGCGACCGCGCGGTCTTCGACGCCGTGTACCACGCCGTCCTCTCGGCCATCGGCGGCGAGGCGGCGCCGGAGCGCGTTCCCGAGCCGGTCTCTGAGCCCGGTTCTCCCGCGCAGGCGGGGCCCGCGGCGCCGCGCGGCGATTTCTTTAAGACCATGTCCGCGGAGGAATTCCGGAAAACCGCCGCCGCCTGGGACCCGCCGCGCGTTCCCGAAAGGACGTCGTCCCACCGTGCGGCGCCCTCCGGATCGCCCTCCGCCTTCCCGCAGGTCACGGGTGCGGAGCGGTCCTCTCTTCCCGTGCGCGACGGGGCCGGTCTCGGCTCCATGGCCGGCCCGGAAAAACACGCTTCCGCCGCGCCTGTGCCGGAAGCGCCCGCTTCTGCGCCCGCCTCGCCCTCCTCTTCGCTTCCATCTGCGCCGGAGGAGGACGCGCAGACCTCTCTTCTGCCCGGGGAGGGGGGCTCCGTTCCCTGGCGGCTGGCGGGCGAGGTCCTGGATACCTATATCGTCGTCGAGCGGGGCGACGAGGTCTTTTTCATCGACAAGCACGCCGCCCATGAACGCCTGCATTTCGACCGCCTGCGCCGGGAGGGCTTTTCGCCCATGGGTCAGCGTCTGCTCACGCCGCTTCTGCTCCGGCCGAGCGGCCGGTACGGCGCGGCGCTCCTGGAGGCTCTTCCGCTCCTCTCCTCCTGCGGCTTCGAAATCGAGGAGTTCGGAAGCGGCGTCCTGGCCGTGCGCCAGGTGCCCGCCGACGTGACGCCCGGAGAGGCGGAGGATGCGCTCTACGAGCTTGCCGCCTTTCTCACGGAGGGCGGCCGCCCGGACGCCGCGGCCGCGCGGGACGCGCTCCTGGCGAGCGTGGCCTGCAAAGCCTCCGTCCGCGGCGGGGAAAAAAGCGACGCGCGGGAGCTCTCGGTCCTCGCCGAGGCGGTCATGGAAGGCCGCGTGCGCCACTGCCCGCACGGCCGCACGGTGGCGGTGGTCCTGACGAGAAAAGAGCTCGAGCGCCGCTTCGGGAGGGCGTAGACACCTCTTGCGGACGCGATAACCTTATGGAAAGGAGGCGCCGCCATGCGCCGGTTTCTCTCGTTGCTCCTGGCCGCGGCCGTGACGGCGGCGCTCCTGCTCCTGCCGTGGGCGAGCGCCGCGGGCGAAATCTACTTCACCGCCGTCAACGACCAGATCCTGCCCCTTTCGGACAGCACGATGCCCGTTTCGGTGGGTGGGGTCATGTACATGCCCTACTCCATTTTTAACCCCGACGAGGCGGGCACCTCGCTGGGCGTCTATTTCTCCCAGAACCCCACGTCCCTGACGCTCTTCAGCATCGATTCGGTGCTCGTTTTCGACCTGACCGAGGGCTATTCCTACGACCAGACCCAGACCTATACCTACAAGGCCATCACGCGCAACGGCCGCACCTATGTCCCCATCTCGTTCGTGTGCAGCTTCTTCAGCCTGAGCTACACGGCGACTTCGACGGAGTCGGGCACGCTCCTGCGGGTCAAGAGCAGCGCGGCGATCCTCTCGGACGCGGTCTTCGCGGACGCGGCCTCCAGCCAGATGGAGATCTACCTGCGCGCCTACAATAAGCTCCATCCCTCCGTCTCGCCCTCCCCCTCGTCGTCGTCCCCGTCCGTCTCGCCGAGCGCTTCCGCGCCCGACGATTCCCGCGCGGACGTGACGGTGCAGCTCTCCTTTACGGTCTCCGACGCGGAGAGGACGGCCGCCGTCCTGCAGCTTCTGGACGGCGCGGACCGCAGGGCGCTCTTTTTCTTCCCGGCGGACCGGCTGGAGGAATTTTCCGACCTCATCCTGCGCGTCTCCGCCACGGGCAGCGGCGTGGGCCTCGTCCCCGCGGGCGACGACTACGGCGCCTCCCTCGCCGCGGCGCAGGAACAGCTCTCCTCCCTCTGCTGCCTCTTTACGCGCATGGTCCTCCTGCCGGAGGAGGACGCCGCCGCGCGCGCGGCGCTGGAGAGCGCCGGCTACGTCGTCTGGGACGCCGACGTCACCGGCGGCGGGGGCCGCACCGGCAATCTGGAGGCGCAAGCGGTCACAAACGGCATCTCCAGGCGCAAAACGCGCGCAGGCGTGCTCCTGGAGGACAGCGAACTGACCGTCGCGGCGCTCCCGCGCGTGCTGGCGTATCTGCGCACCTACGATTACACCGTCCGCCCGGCCACCGAGATGGAACACTGACGGCGGAGGCCGCGTCCGGAGCCGCATAGGGAAGAGCATAGCCCGCCGGGGCCCTTTGCGGCGTTTCGGCGGGCTTTTTGGCCCGAAAAGCCGCGGCATTACCGTAAAATTTATATTTTGTTCATGGATTTTCGTCTGGTGGGGATTATAATACAGAAACCGGAACAGTTTTCACCAACGGAGGTGTTTCTATGCCGCGCAAAGTACTCATCGTGGAGGACGAAAGCAATATCGCGCAGCTTTTGCAGCTCTACCTCGAAAAGGCCGGTTTCGAGACGGCGACCGCCGGCGACGGCATCAAGGGCCTGGAGCTTTTCCGCTCGTTCCAGCCCGATCTGGTGCTGCTGGACATCATGCTGCCCGGCATGGACGGCTGGGCGGTCTGCCGCAAGATCCGCGAGAACGGGCAGACGCCCGTCATCATGCTCACCGCCAAGGGCGAGACGGAGGACAAGGTCACCGGGCTCGAACTCGGCGCGGACGACTACATCGTCAAGCCCTTTGAAATGAAGGAGGTCGTCGCCCGCATCCATGCGGTGCTGCGCCGTTTTTCGCAGGAGGAACCGGTCTCCAGGCGCCTGACCTTCGACAAGCTCGTCATCGACCTGGATTCGTACGAACTCATCGTGGACGGCAAACGCGTGGATACGCCCCCCAAGGAGCTCGAGCTTCTCTACCACCTGGCCGCGACGCCCAACCGCGTCTATACGCGCAACCAGCTTCTCGACGAGGTCTGGGGGTTTGATTACTTCGGCGACTCGCGCACCGTGGACGTCCACGTCAAGCGTCTGCGCGAAAAGCTCGAGGGCGTGAGCGACAAGTGGTCGCTCGCGACCGTGTGGAGCGTGGGCTACAAATTTGCGACGAAAGACTAGGCTTCCGCCGCAGGCGGATGCGGGAGGTATGGGCATGAAAAGCCTCTATAAGCGGCAGTTTCTGCTCACGCTCTTTCTGGTCCTCTTCAGCTTCGTGCTCCTGGCAGCCGCGTTTTTCTCCATCACCTACCGCTTCACCCTGCGCGACAAGCAGGAGGCGCTGGAGCAGAACGCGCAGCTCATCGCGCGGCTCACGAGCGCGTCCATCCTCTCCGGCGGCTCCATTTACGACGGCGACTTCCGCATGCTCGTCTCCTTTGCGGCGCTCGCGTCCGACTCCGGCATTCTCATCGCCGACACGAGCGGAACGATCGTCTTAAGCTCCGACGGGACCTGGACGAGCAACCAGCTCGCCGGCGCGCAGCTTCCCTCCGCGGCGGTGACCGAGCTCACGGGGACCGGCTCCTATGCCGGCATGAGCACGCTCGGCGGCCTTTTGGGGCAGACCCGCTATGTCACGGGCGCCCCCATTTACCGCAGCGGCGCGGAGGAACTCATCGGCATGGTGTTCGTTACGACCGACGTGTCGAACCTCACGGAGCTGTGGAGTTCGTTCGCGCGCATCTTTACGGTCATTTCGCTCGTTGTCCTGGTACTGGCGTTTTTGAGTTGCTCACTCACGGCGAAATGGCAGACCAAGCCCATGCAGGAGCTCGCCCAGGCCGCGCGCCGTTTCGGACGCGGCGATTTTGCCGTGCGCGTGGAATCCGATCCGCAGCAGGTGGAGGAGCTCCGGGAACTCACCGAGGCGTTTAACGCCATGGCCGACTCCATCGAGCGCAGCGAGGCGCGGCGCCGGGAGTTTATCGCCAACATCTCCCATGAGCTCAAGACGCCGCTCACCTCCATCTCCGGCTTTACGGAGGGGATTCTGGACGGCACTATCCCGCCCGAGCAGGAAAGCGCGGCGCTTACCACCGTCTCGGGCGAAACGCGGCGGCTGGCGCGTCTCGTGCGCCGGATGCTGGACGTCTCTCAGCTCCAGTCCTCCGAAAAGCCGACGCTCTTCGAGCCCTTCGACCTCGCGGAGGTCATGCGCCGGGTCCTCGCGAGCCTGGAGCCGAAAATCACCGCCAAGCATCTGGAGATGGACGCGGCGCTGCCCGAGCTTCCCACGATGGTGCTCGGCGAGGCGGACGCCATCACGCAGGTCGGCTATAACCTCCTGGACAACGCCATCAAATTCTCGCCCGTGGGCGGCACGATCCACCTGGATATCACGCGGCGGGAGGGAAAGGCGTACGTCTCCGTCCGCAACACGGGCGAAACGATCTCCTCCGAGGAGCTTCCGCTCATCTTCGACCGTTTTCACAAGACCGACCGGTCCCGCAGCATGGACCGCGAAGGCGTGGGGCTCGGCCTCTATATCGCCAAGACCATCATCACCAATCACAGGGAGAATATCGAAGTCACCAGCAGCGAAGGCGTGACCGCGTTTACTTTCTCCCTCACCTGCGTCAAGAAGGATTCATCCGCCGGGAGGAAAGAACATGCGGGAAAATGATCGCTGGGATTACGACTACGACGAGCGCCGGGACGCGCCGTGGGAATCCACGCCGCGCCGCCGCGGAGGCGGCGGGCGCGGCTTTGTGCTCTTTTTGTGTCTCCTCATCTGCATCACGTCCCTGGCCGTCACGCTGCGTCTGACGCAGCGCTTTTCGCCCTCCGGCAGCGACCATCAGACGGAGGAACCCTCCGTCTCCGTCCCCGCGACGATCCCCACGGACGGGCCCCTGGGGACCGACGAGCTCGAGCGCGCCCCCACGGGCGACGGTACCGTGCTCACCATTTCCGCCGTCCACACCGGGGAGCTCACGCTGCAGGAGATCTATAAAAAAGCCATTCCCTCCGTGGTGAGCGTGACGTGTTACGCCACGGGTTCCCAGTCCATCGGAACGGGCGTCATTTTCTCCTCGGACGGCTATATCCTCACGAATCAGCACGTCATCGACGGCGGTACGCGCGCGACGGTGACGCTGCAGGACGAGCGCAGCTTCGACGCCCTGCTCGTCGGGGCCGACTCCCAGAACGACCTGGCCGTCCTGAAAATCGACGCGACGGGCCTCACGCCCGCGGAATTCGGCGACTCCTCCCTTCTGGAGGTCGGCGACACCGCGGTCGCCATCGGAAATCCCCTGGGAACCGAGCTGCGCGGCACGATGACGGACGGCATCATCTCCGCCATCAACCGCAACGTGAACGTCTCCGGCCGCATGATGACGCTCATCCAGACGAATGCGGCGCTCAACTCCGGCAACTCCGGCGGGCCGCTCCTCAACGTCTATGGGCAGGTGGTCGGTATCAACACGATGAAGATGATGTCCTCCTATACCTCCACGGTGGAGGGGCTCGGGTTCGCCATTCCCATCTCCACCGCCAAGCCCATCGTCGACGAACTGATCGCCAGCGGCCGCGTGGAGGGCCGTCCCGCGCTCGGCATCACGGTCTATACGATTTCCGAAGGCGAGGCCGCCTTCTACAACACGGACGCCGGCGTCTACGTGGAGAGCGTCGACGAGCGCAGCGACGCCTATACGGCGGGCCTGCGCGCGGGCGACCGCATCCTCTCGGCCAACGACACGGACATCGCGAGTTCGGACGATCTGGAACTCGTGAAAGAGGGCCTCGCGCCGGGTGACACGATTACGCTCAAGGTCCTGCGAAACGGCGAGGAGCTGACCATCCCCGTGACCCTCATGGACCAGACGGTCTTCGAGGACTGAGCCGCGCGCCGACAGCGCCCGGCGCAGACGGCGGACGGGCCCAATTTTTACGAGGGAGGCGGCGCCATGTCCTCCGCCCGGGAAATCAAAGCTTTGCTTCTGCGGCAGGGCGCGGCGGCCGCCGGCGTGACTTCGTTTTCTTCGCTCGAGCCGTTTCTTTCGCCGGACGCCCTCGCGCGCGTCCGGCGCGCCTGTCCTTCGCCCGCGGGCGTCGTGGTGGCGGCCTTTCCGTATTACGCCGGCGCCGGCGCCGGAAACCTCTCGCTCTACGCCAGGGGGCTGGACTACCACCTTGCGCTCTCCGCGCGGCTGGATGCCGCCTGCCGGGATCTCAGAGAGCGGTTCCCGGGCCGCACGTTCGTCTGCGGCGCGGACAATTCCCCTCTGCCGGAGCGGGCGGCTGCGCGCCTTGCCGGCGTCGGTATCATGGGGTTAAACGGGCTCACGATCGTCCCGCCTTACGGCTCCTATGTCTTTCTCGGCACTGTCACCACCGACCTCCCTCTGGAGGCGGACGTCCCGCCCGCGCCGAACTGCCGGCGCTGCGGCGTGTGTGCGCGCGCCTGTCCGACGGGCGCGCTCTCGCCGGACGGCTCCTTCGACCCGTCCAAATGCCTCTCCGATCTCACGCAGAAACGTGGGGTGCTCTCCTCCGAGGAGGAGGCGCTCCTCCGCGCCCACCCGCTGATCTGGGGCTGCGACTTCTGTCAGCGCGCCTGCCCGTATAACAGAGACGCAGAGTATTCCACACTGCCGGAGTTTCTTGGGGAATTCCCGGAGGCGCCGCTTATCCCTTCTCTTTGCGAAGCCGACCTCGCGGGCCTCTCCGACCGGACGTTCCGGGAAAAGTTCCGCCTGCGCGCCTTTGCCTGGCGGGGGCTTGCGCCGCTCAGACGAAATCTTGCCCTGCATAATCCAAAATAGTTTTTCACAAACTACCTCCATCTTGTGGAGGTGGTTTTCTTTATGGCGAAAGTATCCGATCTCATGAGCGAAGGCGTCGTCTCCATCGCGCCCGAGGAGAGCGTTGCGCTCGCGGCGCGGCTCCTCGCGCGGCACAACATCGGCTCTCTGCCCGTCTGCAGCCAGGACGGCGTCCTGCGCGGCATCGTGACCGACCGGGACATCCTCACGCGCTGCATCTCCGCGGAGCGTAACCCCGCAGAAACTTCCGTGCGCAGCATCATGACAAAAGATGTGAGCACCGCTTCGCCAGGCGACGACGTGCGCGCGGCGGCGAACGCGATGGCCGAGCGGCAGGTGCGCAGGCTTCCCGTGACGGAAAAGAACCGCGTGGTGGGTATGCTCGCGCTGGGCGATCTCGCCAACAGCCGCGCGCATGACATGGAGGCCGGCCGCGCCCTTTCGGAAATCTCGGAAAACTTCAAAATGCTGTAAGCGGAACGAGGCCGCCGGCGCAAAGCGTCGGCGGCCCCTTTCCGCCGAAAATCCCACGCGGCGTTTCGCGCCGCGCGGGCGAAATCCGTGAGCCCGGCCCGCGGCCTGCGCGTACGGGAGCCTTTCCCAACGGCGGACGGTCCCCGCCTTCGGCAGGCGCGGCCTGTCCGGAGCCTCCCCGGACGGGAGCCCGGAAGGAAAGAAACCGCGAAAGAAAACCAACAGGGTTTTCTTTCGCGGTCCGTCGAAGCGTCCTGGAAACATGTTTCTCTGCTTCGAAAAAACCTTTTCCGTCTGCCGAAGGAGCCTGCCGGGCTCCTTCGGCAGACGGAAAAGGCCCCGCGCGGCACGGCGCCGCGCGGGGCCTTTTTTTCTTCGTTCCCGGGGAAGTCAGACGTCCTTCGGGCCGCCCCTGCTGAAAGCGATCACGACCCGGCGGTTCGGTTCGCTGCCGGTGGAGTAGGTGATGATATCTTCCCAGTCCTGCAGGGCCGTATGGATGACATGGCGCTCGTAGGCGTTCATCGGCTCGAGCATCATGTTCTTGCGGTACTTGACCACCTTGCCGGCGACCTTCGCGGCCAGCCGTTCGAGGGATTCCTCGCGCTTCTGGCGGTAGCCCTCCGCGTCCACGAACACGCGTACGCGCTTGTCCTCGCCGTGGTTGACCGCGTAGTTGGTCAAATGCTGAATGGCGTCGAGCGTCTCACCGCGGCGGCCGATGAGCGCGCCCAGCTTTTCGCCCTCCAGCACGACCTTGAGGCTTCCGTCCTCCCCCTCGGTGACAACGGGACGGGCGCTTGCGCCCATGCGCTGCAGGAGGCCGAGAAGGAAGTCCTCCGTCTTTGCCGCGCGGGCCGACAGAGCGGCTCGCTTTTCCGGTTTCTCCGCCTTTTCCGTGCTCTCCGGCTTCTGCACCTTCGGCTCCGGCTTTGGGGCGGGCGCCGGCTTGGGCGCCTCCGCCGGCGCGGGGGCGCTCACGGGCGTCTCCTGCACCTCCGCCGCCTTGGGCTCGTCGGGGGCCTCATAGCGGACGCGCACCTTGGCCGGCGTGCCTCCCAGACCCAGAAAGCCGCTCTTGGCGCGCTCGAGCACTTCCACCGAGACGTCGTCGCGGTCCATCTCCAGCTGCCTGAGTGCGGCGGCGATGGCTTCGTCCTCCGTCCTTCCGGTGACGTCAATCCATTTCGTCATTGTATTGCACACCTCCAAAGTGGCTCATTCCCCGTCGTCTCCGGGCTCGGTTTCGCCGGTCCCGGCGCCGCTCTCTTCCGGCGCGGTCTGCTCCGGGACGTCCGGCGCTTCGATATCCTCCTCCGGGACGGCTTCCTCCTCGTCGGACGGCAGCATGCCGTAGCGCTCCGGGTCGTAGGAGCGGCCGCGCGCGTAGGGCCGGTCGTCGATCTGGCCGCGCTCGTGGGTGCTCTCGCGCTTTTTCTCCTGCTTCTCGCCGTCCTTGAGAGCGCCGTCCTTCGGAGCGCCGCCCTTCTTCCGGCGGTTCTTCATTTCTTCCTCGCGGCGGGCGATGGCCTCCGCGCGCAGACGCTTGCGCTCGGCCTCCTCCTCGGCGAGGCGCACCTCGCGCTCGGCGTCCTCCTTATCGAGGGCCGCGCCGAGCGTTTTGCCCAGCACGTAATCCTGTATCATGCCGAAAAGCGAGTTCGCCATCCAGTAGATGGTCATGCTCGCCGGCATGATAAAGCCGATCCACACGGAAACGAGGGGCATGATCAGGTTCATCTGCCGGGTTGTCTTGTCGGCGGGGGTCTCCTCCTCGCCCGGCTCTTTTCTGACGTTGTTGCTGCGCGTGGTGACCTTCATGGCGAGATAGGCAAAAAGGCCGGATAAAAGCGGCAGCAGAAACAGGCCGATGGTGCCCCAGGAATAGTCGGTCCACTGGCTGGGGTTCCACTGCGGGAACTTGGACAGGTCCAGGCCAAGGAAATTATAGTTGAGGGCGATGACCTCCGGCACGGCCGCGCGCGCGGCGTTGAAATGCTGGGTGATGGCGCTGGAAATCTCCATCTCCTGCATGGATTGGCTGCTGACGAAGACGACGCCCAGGCCCTCGAGCGTGGTCTGAAGGGTCAGGATCTGCTCGGCCGAGAGCTTCATGAGGTAAGTCAGCGGCTTGCGGATGACGCTGTAGAGCATGAGGAGGATGGGCAGGGGGAGGAGCGCCCACAGGCAGCCGCCGGTGGCGGAGACCTCGTGGCGGTCGTAGAGCTCCTGCACCTCCTTGGCGTAGCGCTGGCGGTCCTTGCCGTACTGCTTTTCCAGCTGTTTGATCTTCGGAGTCAGCCGTGCCTGCTTCATCATGCCCCGCTTGGACTTGGCGGAGATGGGCAGGAGGAGGAGCTTGACCGCCAGGGAAAAGAGGATGAGCGTAATGCCGTAATTTCCTACAAAGTTGTAGATGCCCATGAATACCGCGGCAAAGGGCACCGCGATAATACTGAAAAGTTCTGTCATGTACGTCCTCCAGACATGTTTCGGAGTTCCGTCCGCGTCGCTCGGGCCGCCGCGTCCTTACGGGACGGGGTCGTAGCCGCTCTTTCCGGAAAAGGGATGGCAGCGGGAAAGACGGCGCAGCGCAAGGAGAGAGCCCTTCGCGGCGCCGTATTTTTCGATGGCCTCCATGGCGTAGGCGGAGCAGGTTGGAATGAAGCGGCAGGAGGGTGGTTTTCCGGGTGAGATGTACCGCCTGTAAAAGCGGATCAGTGCCAGAAGCACGCGTTTCATGCTCATTCCTCCCCTTTGAGAAGGCCGAGCCGCTCCGCGAGGGACAATACGTCGCGCTCCAGATTCCGGTAGGAGCAGTGCGCGGCGCGCACGCGCGCCACGAGGACGATGTCCCTGCCTCTCAGAAAGCGCGCCTCGTTGGTGCGGTAGATCTCTCTCAGGCGGCGGCGGATACGGTTGCGCCGGACGGCGCCGCCGATTTTCGCGCCGACGGTGATGCCCAGGCGGTTTTCTCCCGTGCCGTTGCGGCGGCAGTAGAGCACCGCGGACGGCGCCGCCGCGCTCTTTCCTTTGCCATACAGGCGCCGGAAGTCTCGGTTGCGTTTGAGCGATACGGAATACAGCACGGCGATACACCTCTGGGGCGGCAGAACATGCGCCCACCGCCCCTCAAATCACGTTTGCGCCTCTCCCGCTTCAGTGGGAAAGGCGGACGCGGCACTTGGCGCGGCGGCGGGAAAGGACCTTGCGGCCGTTTCTCGTCTTCATTCTCTTGCGGAAACCATGCTCTTTGGCGCGCTGGCGCTTCTTGGGCTGATAGGTACGCAGCATCGTGACACCTCATTTCGTCGTTTTCTCAACTTATACTCGACAGCGCGGGGTCTCCGCGCCGCAGTTGGCCGAAATAGCGCAAGGGTTATTATACAATATTATGTTTTCCTCTGTCAATACTTTCTCTGTCGAACGCGCCGCCCGCGGCGGCTTCCGAACGCCGCGCCGCCCTAATTTTTTCTTGTGTTCATCCCATTTTTTTGTTATAATGTATCAGATAGCTATTCCGTGTCCGACGGCACGGATTTTCTCGGGAAAGGAGCTGTTTTTCCATGAATTCACAGGCCGACGTCTGGGCCAAGCTTCTCTCTCTTCTGGAGAAGGAAATGACATCCACGGCCGTGACCACCTGGTTTGACGACGCCGTGGCGGTGGATCTGACGGAGGATACCCTGGTTCTGTATACGCCCGTCCCGTTCAAGCACGACGTGATCTCGCGCACCTACATTCCGGCGCTGAAAAAAGCCCTGTTTGAACTTTTCGCCAAGGATTTCGAAGTGAAGCTTCTCACCGGCGACGAACTGGAGGCGTACCGCAGGGAGCGCCCTGTCTCCTCGAACGGTCAGGACGTCGATCATTACACGTTCGAGCGCTTCGTCGTGGGCAACAGCAACAAGTTCGCCCACGCGGCCGCCCGCGCCGTCGCGGACAATCCCGCCAAGGCCTACAATCCGCTCTTTATCTACGGCGAATCCGGCCTCGGCAAGACGCACCTCCTCTACGCCATCGCGCACACGATACGGGAAAACCACCCGGACTTCCGCATCATCTATATCAAGGGCGACGACTTCACGAACGAAATGGTACAGGCCCTGCGCGAGGGCAAGAACATGGAATTCCGCGGAAAGTACCGCCAGGCGGACCTCTTTCTCGTCGACGACATCCAGTTCATCGCCGGCAAGGACAGCACACAGGAGGAGTTTTTCCATACCTTCAACACCCTATACGAGGCGAAAAAGCAGATCGTCCTCACGAGCGACCGGCCGCCCAAGGACATGCGGGGCCTCGAGGAACGCCTGCGCAGCCGCTTCGAGTGGGGTCTCATCGCCGACATCCAGCCGCCCGATTACGAAACGCGGCTGGCGATCATCAAAAATAAATCCGTCCAATTGGGCCTCGAGCTCCCGGACGCCGTGCTCGAATACATCGCGGAGAACATCACCGCAAACGTGCGGCAGCTGGAGGGCGCGGTGCAGAAGCTCCTCGCACTCCAATCGCTTATGGGCGACAACATCGGCGTGACTTCCGTCTTCAAGGTGGTCAACGACGTCGTGCGCGACCAGACCGCCCTTCTCCCCTCCGCCTCCCTCATCATCGAAGAGGTTTCAAAGTTCTACGGCGTGGAGGAGGAGGCCGTGCGCGGCCAGCAGAGGGACCGCGAGACCGCGTTCGCCCGGCAGGTGGCGATGCACATGATCCGGCAGCTGACGAACCTCTCGCTCGACGCGATCGGCAAGGAATTCGACAGCCGAGACCATACGACCGTCATTTACAGCCTCGACCGCATCAAGGATCAGATGAAGAAGGACAGCTCGATTTCCGAAGTCATCCGCGACATCACGGCCAATATCAACGCGAGGAACGTTTAGCCTTTTTTCCACAATTTATTCTGGAAAAAGAAAAAACTTCCGTGGAAATCTGCGCCTTTCCTCATAGCCCCGTGGACTATCTGCAAAATCCGTGGAAACGCTTGTGGACGCCTCCCGCTTACGCACGCAGCGTCCGGCGCCTTTCTTCACACTTCCCACAGCCCCTACTGCTATTGCTAAAAAATCCTTCCCTTTCTTTTATAAAACATTCTGGAGGTCGTTTTTATGAAGTTTTCCTGCGAGAAGGCGCTGCTCCAAACCGCCGTCTCGGTCGCCAGCAGAGCCGTTTCAGTCAAGAGTTCCATCCCGGCGCTCGAGGGCATCCTCGTGGAGGCCGCCGGGAACCTGCGCCTGACAGGCTATAACCTCGAGACGGGCATCCGCACGAGCGTGGAGGCCGAGATCCGCGAGGAGGGCGGCATCGTTCTAAACGCCCGTCTCTTCGGCGAGATCGTGAAAAAACTCCCCGACGAAACGGTCGTCCTCACGACCGAAAAGGACGCCGTGCGCATCGAGTGCGGCATGAGCCTCTATAACATCGTCGGCACCTCGCCGGACGATTTTCCGGAGCTTCCGGAGGTGGACGGTTCCAACGGCTTCACGGTTGAGCAGGGAAAGCTCGCCTCCATGATTTCCGGCACGCTCTTTGCCGTGAGCGACAACGAGAGCCGGCCCATCCACACCGGTTCGCTCTTTGAGGCGGACGAGACCGGCCTTACGGTCGTCTCCGTGGACGGCTACCGTCTGGCGCTGCGCCGCGAGGCGCTTTTGGAGAAGCGTGGGGACGAGAAGTTTTCCTTCGTCGTACCGGGCGCGTCCCTCTCCGAGGTGGAGAAGATCGCCGGCGACACCGACGAGGGCATGCAGGTCTACGCCGGCGCGCGCCACGTCCTTTTCCAGTGCGGCGCGACGCAGCTCATCGCGCGCAGGCTCGAGGGAGAATTTCTCGCCTATCGAAACGCGATCCCGAAAAACAGCCCCGTGGTGCTTCATGGAGACGTGCGCGTCCTGCGCGCCGCGATCGACCGCGTGGCGCTTATCATCAGCGACCGTTTGAAGAGTCCCCTGCGCTGCATATTTGACGACGGCGTCCTGCGCGTGCGCTCGAACACAGCCATCGGCTCCGCGTCGGACGAGTGCCCCCTGGAAGGGAACGGCGGCGGGCTTGAGATCGGATTCAACAACCGCTATCTCATGGACGCACTCAAGGCTGTCTCCGACGACCGCGTGCGTCTGGAACTCGGCACCGCCGTCGCGCCGTGCCTGCTCCTGCCGGACGACGGGAGCGAGCGCTTCCTCTATATGGTTCTCCCCGTGAGGCTCAAGGCCAATGAATGAGGTTGCGGTAAAAGGGGACTTCATCAAGCTTGAGGCGCTTTTGAAGTTTTCCGGCCTCTGCGATACGGGCGGCATGGCGAAAACGGTCGTCCGGGACGGCGAAGTGAAGGTCAACGGCGAAGTCTGCCTCCAGCGCGGCAGAAAGCTCCGCGCGGGCGACGAGGTCGAATTTGCCGGAACAAAGCTTCGCGTCGCGGCGGAGCCTTAGGACCGCTATGGAGATAAAGACCCTCTCGCTTCGGAATTTCCGGAATTACGCCGCGCTCGATGTCGCCTTCTCCCCGCGTGTGAATCTCGTCTACGGCGAGAACGCGCAGGGAAAGACGAATCTGCTGGAAGCGGTCTGTTATTTTTCCGGCGCGCGTTCGCCGCGTTCCCGTTTCGACCGGGAGCTCGTCTCTTTCGGCGCACCGGAAGCTTCGCTGCGCGCGGAGCTTCTGAGCCGGGACCGGGAATTTGTGGCGGAGATCGCGGTCGTCCCGGGCCGCCGCCGCATCCGGCTCAACGGCGTGGCTAAACGGAGCGCCGCGGCGCTCACCGAGGTGTTCCGGACCGTCTACTTTTGCCCCGAGGATCTGCTTCTGGTCCGCGCCGGCGCCGCCGAGCGCCGGAAATTTTTGGACGGCGCGCTCTCGCAGCTCCGGCCGCGCTACGCGGCGGCGCTCGCGGAATATAACCGCCTGCTCGAGCATAAAACCCGCATTCTCCGCGACTGGCCGGAAAAGCCGTCGCTTCTCGATATGCTCGAAGAATTCGACCGCCGCATGGCCGAGACCGGCGCGCTTCTCATCTATTACCGCGCGCGCTACGTAAAAAAGCTCTCCGAAGCCGCTTCGGAGGTCCACAGGGACTGTTCCGGCGGCAGGGAAAAGCTGGACGTGGTCTATCGGACGGTGAGCGGCGTCGAGGATCCCTTCGCCCGGCCGGAGGAGCTCTTCCGGCTTCTCACCGAGCATCAGGCTTGCCACCGGCGCGCGGAACGGGAGGCGAGAAGCTGCCTTTCCGGCCCGCACAAGGACGATCTGGAGCTTCTCATCGACGGAAAAAGCGCCCGCACCTTTGCCTCGCAGGGGCAGACGCGGACGGCCGCCCTCGCGCTGAAGCTCGCCGAGCGGGAGCTGGGCTTCGAGGACACCGGGGAACACCCCGTTCTGCTTCTGGACGACGTGCTCTCGGAATTGGATGAAAAACGGCAGAGCTACGTTCTAAACCGCATCCGCGGCGGACAGGTTTTCATCTCCTGCTGCGAGGAGGAGCGTCTCGCCGGGCTCGAGGAGGGCGCGGCCTTCCATATCAGAGGCGGCGCCGTCGTCTAGCGCCCGGATCTGCTTCGGAAAGGGAGGCCCGCCATGCCAACGGAATCCTATCTCATCGTGCTGGTCATCCCGCCGGCGGTCGGCCTGTATTTTCTGGCCAGAAAGGTGAAGCACCCGATCCCTATGTGTGCGCTCGTGATGCTCGGCTGCCTCATCTGGACGGCCATGCCGCTCATCTCGTCGCTTTCGGACGCGATGGTCAGGCTCCTGGGCGGCGCGTACTACATTCCGCTTTTTGCCGCTTTTGCGGTCACGAAGCGCGAGCAGTATGAGGAAGAGGAACGCGAGGCGAGAAAGAAATTCGCGCTCGACGACGATTTTACGCCCCCGCCTCCGCCGGAAGAACTTCCCGTTCCCCCGCCTGAGGAACTTCCGCCGGACCGCGAAGAGACTCCCCGGAACTCCGCGCGGGCCGGGGACGAAAAAGGCCGGTAGAACCCGGAGCGAAGCTCCGGATTACCGCAGGCCGGATTTATTCCGGCCGCAAGCAAAAAAGTCGGGGTCCCCATGCGGTCCGCTCCGCCGGACCGCATGGGGGCAACCACGAATCGACTCGTTTCGGAGGAAAAATCATGTATCTTCATCTTGGGCAGGACGTGGTCGTGCCCGCCGGCAGCGTCGTCGGGATCTTCGACCTGGACAATACGTCCCAGTCCCACCTCACCCGCCGTTTTCTGCGCCTGGCGGAGAAAAACGGCTGCGTGGTGAGCGTTTCCGGCGAGCTTCCGAAATCCTTTGCCGTCTGTTTTGAAAACGGCAAGCAGACCGTTTATCTCTCCCAGATCTCCTCCGCCACGCTCTTAAAACGCGCGGAGGGGAACAGTTTCGAATAAAGCGAGGTTAACCCTATGACGGACAACATGAAACAGAAAAACAGCGTGGAGCACGAGTACGGCGCCTCGGAGATCCAGGTGCTCGAAGGCCTGGAGGCGGTCCGCAAGCGCCCGGGCATGTATATCGGCTCCACCTCTTCCTCGGGGCTCCACCACCTGGTTTACGAGATCGTGGACAACTCCATCGACGAGGCGCTCGCCGGCTTCTGCACGGAGATCGCCGTCGTCATCAACGGGGACAACACCATCACGGTCACCGACAACGGCCGCGGTATCCCCGTGGACATCCAGCCGCAGACGGGCCGCCCCGCGCTCGAGGTGGTCTTTACGGTCCTGCACGCCGGCGGCAAGTTCGGCGGCGGGGGCTATAAGGTCGCCGGCGGCCTCCACGGCGTGGGCGCGTCCGTCGTCAACGCCCTGTCCGAATGGCTGGAGGTGTGCGTCTCCAAGGACGGGAAGCTCTACGAGATGAAATTTGCGCGCGGGGACATCGCCGAGGAGATGAAATGCCTCGGCGGGACCGACCGCCCCAACGGCACCTCGATCTCCTTCAAGCCCGACCCGCAGATGTTCGAGGACACCGTCTTCGACTACTCCATCCTTCACACGCGCATGCGGGAACAGGCGTTCTTGAACGCGGGCCTGCGCATCCGCACGGAGGACCGGCGCGCGGGCCAGGAGAAGACCGACGAAATGTGCTACGAGGGCGGCATCCGCGAATTCGTGGGCTTCATCAACCGCAACAAAACCCCGCTCCACGACGAGGTCATCTACATGTCCGGCTCCCGGGGCGATTCCGTGGGCGAGGTGGCCCTTCAATACAACGACAGCTACAACGAAATCATCCTCTCGTTTGCCAATAACATCCATACGCCGGAGGGCGGCATGCACGAAACGGGCTTCAAGGCCGCGCTCACGCGCGTCCTCAACGCTTACGGCCAGAAGGCCGGCATCCTCAAGGGCGACGAAAAGGTCTCCGGCGAGGACTGCCGCGAGGGGCTCACCGCGATCATCTCCGTCAAGCTCATGGACGCGCAGTTCGAGGGGCAGACGAAGGCCAAGCTCGGAAACAGCGAGATCCGCACCCTCGTGGACGCGATCGTCTCCGAGAATCTCACGGATTTCCTTGAACTCAACCCCGCGGTGGGGAAAACCGTTCTGGACAAGGCCATGACCGCCTCCCGCGCGCGGGAGGCCGCCAGGCGCGCGCGGGAGAGTATCCGGCGCAAGAACGCGCTCGAGGGCTCCACGCTCCCCGGAAAACTCGCCGACTGCAACGAGCGCGACCCGTCGCTCACCGAGATCTACATCGTCGAGGGCGACAGCGCCGGCGGCAGCGCCAAGCAGGGGCGCGATTCCCGCTTCCAGGCGATCCTCCCCCTCTGGGGAAAGATGCTCAACGTCGAGAAAGCCCGGGCCGACAAGGTCTACGGCAACGACAAGCTCATGCCGGTCATCACCGCCCTGGGCGCCGGCATCGGCGAGGACTTCGACGTGACGAAGCTGCGCTACCACAAGGTCATCATCATGGCCGATGCCGATGTGGACGGTTCCCACATCCGGACGTTGCTTCTGACCTTTTTCTTCCGCTTTATGCGGCCCTTAATCGAGGGCGGGTACGTCTACGCCGCGCAGCCGCCGCTTTTCAAGCTCGAGCGCGGCAAAACGGTGCGCTACGCCTATTCCGACGAGGAGCGAGACCGCATCTCCGCGGAGATGCGCGGCGAGGACGGCCGCGGCAAGGTGGATATCTCGCGCAACAAGGGCCTCGGCGAAATGGACTTCACCGAGCTCTGGGAGACGACGATGGATCCCGAGCGGCGCATCCTCAAGCGCATTACGATGGAGGATGCCGTCCGCGCGGACGAGATCTTCACGATCCTCATGGGCGAGAAGGTCGAGCCGCGCCGCGCCTACATCGAGCAAAACGCCCGCCGCGTCGTGAACCTGGACATCTAAGCCCGCGGCGCCGCCCCCCCCGCGGGCGCGCGGCAGGCATATCATCCCCGGCGATTGAAGGAGGAATCCCCTTGGCACGCAGAGAGAAAACGGGTGACATCACCTTTCCGAACCAGAAGATTCTGGAAATCAACCTCGAGCACGAGATGGAGACGGCCTATATCGACTACGCCATGAGCGTCATCGTCGGCCGCGCCCTGCCGGATGTGCGCGACGGCCTCAAGCCGGTGCACCGCCGCATCCTCTACACGATGTACGAGGGCGGGCTGACGTCGTCCAACAAGTTTGCAAAGTCCGTCGCCACCGTGGGCGACGTGCTCAAAAAATACCATCCGCACGGCGACCAGAGCGTCTACGACGCGATGGTGCGTCTCGCGCAGGACTTCTCCATGCGCTATCCGCTCGTGCAGGGCAAGGGCAACTTCGGCTCCATCGACGGCGACCCCCCCGCGGCCTACCGCTACACCGAGGCGCGCATGGCCAAGCTGGCGGGTGAGATGCTGCGCGACATCGACAAGGAGACGGTGGACTGGGTCCCCTCCTTCGACGAGGAGCGGCGCGAGCCGGTGGTGATTCCCTCCCGCTTTCCGAACCTGCTGGTAAACGGCTCCTCGGGCATCGCCGTGGGCATGACGACGAATATCCCGCCCCACAATCTGCGCGAGACGATCGACGCCGCCCTCTGCGAGCTGGCCAACCCCGACGCGGAGCTCGACGACCTCATGGAGCACCTCAAGGGGCCGGATTTTCCGACCCGCGGCATCATCGTGGGGCGCGCGGGCATCCGCGCGGCCTACGCCACCGGCCGCGGGCGCATGAAAGTGCGCGCGAGGACGGAGCTCGAGGAGTTCGGCCAGAATCGGACGCGCATCGTCGTTACCGAGCTCCCCTACCAGGTCAACAAGGCGCGCCTGGTGGAGAACATCGCCGAGCAGGTGCGCGACAAGCGCATCGACGGTATCTCGGGCCTGCGCGACGAGTCCGACCGCAGCGGCATGCGCATCGTCATCGAGCTCAAGAAGGACGCCAATCCCCAGGTGGTCTTAAACCGCCTGTATGCCTCCACGCAGCTCCAGGTGACGTTCGCCGTCGTGATGCTCGCGCTGGTAAATAACCAGACCCAGCCGCGCATCCTGACCTTAAAGCAGATCCTCGACGAGTACATCGCCTTCCAGGAGGAGGTCATCGTCCGCCGGACGCGCTACGACCTCGGAAAGGCGCAGGAGCGCGCGCATCTGCTGGAAGGTCTCCTCATCGCGGAGGAGAACATCGACGAAGTCATCCATATCATTCGCACGAGCTACGACGAGGCAAAGGGGCGCCTCATGGAACGCTTCGGGCTCGACGACGTGCAGGCGCAGGCGATCCTCGACATGCAGCTCAAGCGCCTGCAGGGCCTCGAGCGCGAGAAGATCGAGAGCGAATACGCGGAACTGGAGAAGAAGATCGCCTACTACAACGAGCTGCTCGCCTCCGAGGAGAAGATCCGCGGGGTGCTGCGGGACGAACTGACCGAGATCCGCGACAAATACGGCGACGAGCGCCGCACGGAGATCGCGATTGTGGAGGACGAGATCGACATCGAGGATCTCATCGACGAGGAGGACTGCGTCTATACCCTTACGAACGCCGGGTACATCAAGCGCATGCCGGCCTCGACCTACCGCGCGCAGCGCCGCGGCGGCCGCGGTGTGACCGCGATGGTGACCCGCGAGGAGGACTATGTGGAGACGCTTTTCGTGGCCTCCACGCACGATTATATCCTCTTCTTTACGAACACCGGCAAGGTGCACCGCAAGAAGGGCTATCTCATTCCGGAGGCGGGCCGGCAGGCCAAGGGCACGCACCTGGTGAACATCCTCCCGCTGGAGACGGGCGAGCGCGTGACGGCGATGCTTCACGTGCGCGAATTTCCGGAGGACCAATACATCACGATGGTCACCCGCGCCGGGACGATCAAGCGTATTACGCTCGCGTCCATCAATACCGCACGCCGGGCTGGGATCCGGGCCATCAGCCTGGAGGAGAACGACGAGCTCATCGCCGTGCGCCGGACGGACGGAGAGCAGAACATCATTATCGCCACGCACGGCGGCATGGCCATCTGCTTTAAGGAGACGGACGTGCGCGTCATGGGCCGCGACGCGGTCGGCGTGCGCGGCATCCGGCTGCGCGAGGAGGATTACGTCATCGGCGCGGCGCGCACGCACCCGGGCGGCGCGCTCCTGACCGTCACGGAGAACGGCTTCGGCAAGCGGACCGAAATCGGCGAGTACCTGCGCGGCGATGAGACGCAAAAGCGCGGCGGCTTCGGCCTGAAGAATTACAACCTGACGGAGAAGACCGGACCGGCGGCGGCGGTCCGGGTCGTGGACGAGGACGACGACGTCATGATCATCTCCGACGACGGCACGATCATCCGCATGGCCGCCGCCGACATCAACGTGTACAGCCGCTACGCGCAGGGCGTTATCCTTATGCGCGTGGCGGACGGCGCGAAGGTCATCTCCATCGCGCGTACCGAACACGAATGCGTGGATGCGGAGATTCCTGCCGACGAGGACGGCGCCGGGGACGGCAGCGAGGCGTAGGGCGCCTCGCGCAGCGCCGGGCGCGCGCCTTTCTGGAACCTGGCTTTCCTTCCCCGTTCGCGCCCGAAAGAAAGCGGATGCCCTTTGGCGGGCGTTTCCCGGGGAAGCGCCGCTCCTGCGGCGGCAGACGCACTTCGTCTCCCCCCGCCCCGCGGAAATGGGCGGCGCGGGAAACGGGGGATTCTCTCTTCCCGTCTGCGCGGCGCGGGAAACTCCCGGGCGGCGCCGTTTTTCAGACAAAACGGAGCGTTCCTTTCCGCCCCGGAACGTTTTCGCTTCGGGCCTCCGGGCGGACCAAAGCCGCGCGGAACCGCGACACAGTGTGAGGCCGGCCCCGCGTGGGCGGCCGCATCCCGAAAGGAGTTACCAAATGGCCGAATTTCTGGGCGACTTCGGCGCCCGCGTTCTCGTCTCGCTGGCAATCGCCGGCATCGTTTACCTGATCGCGAAAAAATTACTCTGATTGATTCTGGTTTTGCTGTCACAGGAAAGGAGAATATTGATGACCAGTACCCTCGTTTCTTTCGGCCTGCGTATTCTGATCGGGCTGGTGGTGCTCTTCTTTCTCTATATCATCATCCGCGACTCGTTTTAGGGGCTCCCCGCGTCCCGCCGCAGGCGGTGACGGCGCCAATACGCACAAAAAATATACAAAACGGAATATATTAGTTAAATAATACAAATAGTTTATACAAAATGGCTGCGTTCGCAGCGTATTCGGGTCCCGATCGGCAGGCGTGGAAGCGGCTTGCGGCCCGATTTCCGGCGGAGCAGGCCGGTCTTGCGTCGTGCGGCCACGGAGGAAATACATGAAGGACGTTACCATCTATACGGACGGCGCCTGTTCCGGCA
>DAOPLW010000003.1:0-21683 GCA_035391945.1 Oscillospiraceae bacterium
CATCCGAATATTTCGAGGTGTATTATGGCTGATTACAAAGAGATGTATCTGGATTTGCTCTCGGCGTCGGAGCGCGCGATCCGGATCCTGACGGAGGCCCAGCGGCTGGCCGAGGAACGGTACCTTGCCTCCGAGGAGACGCCGCTCGTCATGCGGCCCTCGCAGGAGGACGCCGCCGGCGGGAAGTGAAGGAGAGGGCGCGCCCCATAAGGGGCCGCCCTCTTCTCTGTCTATTCGCCGCGCACGCCGTCCTCTTCCGGCATGCGGCGCCAGTAGCGCGACCCGTCGCGCTCGCGCGCGAGGAACCCGTGGTCCACAAGGTCCCGCCGCACGCGGTAAAAATCCCCGAAAGTATGCCACGCTGCACACACGGCGTTGACCTCTTTTTCGGTATAGTCCCGGCCCGGCTCAAATTTCTCCGCGAGATAGGCAAGCACCGCGCTCTGCAGCGTCCGCTTGGACGGCATCGCCGTGACGCGGCCCTTCTCGTCCAGAAAGCGGCGGATGTCGGACGCTTTCTGCTCCGCGCCCTCCAGGGCTAGCACAGCTTCGCGCCGGCGGGGACGTCGTCGGGAAGCATCAGCAAGTGCAGCGCCCCCTCCTTTTCGGCGGACAGGAGCATCCCGTTCGATTCGGTCCCCATCATCTTGCGCGGCGGCAGGTTCGTGCAGGCTACCACGGTTTTGCCCACGAGCTCCTCGGGCCTGTAGAATTTCGCGATGCCCGAAAGGATCTGCCGCGGCGTGCCGGAGCCGTCGTCGAGCTGGAATTTCAGAAGCTTTTCGGACTTTTTGACGTTTTCGCAGGAGAGCACCTTGCAGACGGTCATTTCCACCCTGGAAAATTCGTCGATCGTGACGGTGGGGACCGGCGGCGTCTCCGGCGCTTCCGCCTCGCCGTGGGCTTCGAGCGCGGCGAGCTCCTTCTTCAGGTCGATGCGTGGGAAGAGGTTCTCTCCTTTCGTGACGGTAACGGTCCCCGGCAGGATGCCGAAGGAGGCGGCGGAATCCCAGGTCCGCGCGTCCGGCGTGGCGCCGATCTGGGAGAAGAGCTTTTCGGCGGCGTCCGGCATGAAGGGCGTGAGGAGCACGCCGCAGATGCGGGCCGTCTCGAGGAGATTGTACAAAACGCGCGCCAGGCGCGGCCCGTTCGCCTCGTCCCGCGCGAGGACCCAGGGGGCCGTCTCGTCGATATATTTGTTGGCGCGGGAGATGACCTTGAAGGTCTCGATGAGCGCGTTCTGGAACGCGAACTGCTCCATCTGCGCCTCGTAGCGGTCGCGGAGGGAGGCCGCCGCCGAGATGAGCTCCCCGTCCATGGGGTCCCCCTTCTGCGAGGCGGGAAGCGTCCCGCCGAAGTACTTAAACACCATGGCGGTCGTGCGGGAGACGAGGTTCCCGAGGTCGTTGGCAAGGTCCGCGTTGATGCGCGCGATAAGCGCCTCGTTGGAGAAGCTGCCGTCCGAGCCGAACGGGAACTCCCGCAGGAGGAAGTAGCGCAGCGCATCCACGCCGTAGCGGTCGGCGAGGACCACCGGGTCCACGACGTTGCCCTTGGACTTGGACATCTTGCCGCCGTCCAGAAGGAGCCAGCCGTGCCCGTAGACCTTCTTGGGAAGCGGAAGTCCGAGGCTCATGAGCATCGCCGGCCAGATGATGGAATGGAAGCGGACGATCTCCTTGCCCACGAAATGCACGGCGGGCCAGTACTTGTCGAAGTCGTGGTATTTTTCGTTGCCGTAGCCCAGGGCGGTGATATAGTTCGAAAGCGCGTCCACCCAGACGTAGACCACGTGGCCGGGATCGAAGTCCACGGGGATGCCCCAGGAGAAGCTCGTGCGCGAGACGCACAGGTCCTCCAGGCCCGGGTCGATGAAGTTGCCCACCATTTCGTTGACGCGGGAACGAGGCTCGAGGAAGTCGGTGTTCACCAGCAGGTCGCGGATCCGGTCCGCATATTTGGAAAGGCGGAAGAAGTAAGCCTCCTCCTCCGCGTAATGCACCTCGCGGCCGCAGTCCGGGCACTTGCCGTCTACGAGCTGGCTGTCGGTCCAGAAGCTTTCGCAGGGCGTGCAGTACTGGCCCTTGTAAGCGCCCTTGTAAATATCGCCGTTCTCGTACATCTTCCGAAAAATATACTGGATGGCCTTCACGTGGTAGTCGTCCGTGGTGCGGATGAAGCGGTCGTTGGAGATGTTCATGAGCTTCCAGAGGTCCAGGATGCCGCCCTTGCCCGCGACGATGCTGTCCACAAACTGTTTGGGGGTGACGCCTGCGGCCTTTGCCTTCTCCTCGATTTTCTGCCCGTGCTCGTCGGTGCCGGTCAAAAACAGCACATCGCAGCCCTTGAGTCTCTTGTAGCGCGCCATCGCGTCGGTGGCGACGGTGCAGTAGGTGTGGCCGATGTGGAGCTTGTCCGAGGGGTAATAAATGGGTGTGGTGATATAAAATGTCTCTCGATCCATGCGGATCTCCTCCTTTTTCACGCCGCCGAATGGAAGCGGACGGGAATACAAAGAATTAGTATAGCACAAAAATGGAAAAAGTAAAGAAAAACGGCCTGCGCCGGGACTTTGACGCCGGGATTTTTCGGAGGAAAACTGTCCCCCTCCCGGATACAAAGCGGGCAGAACCCGGCTTTGAGCCCCCTCGCTTTCGCCGCGCGAAGGCGGCCGCGGTGCGTGCCCGCCTGCGGGCGGGTCTGATTTTGTTTTGCCCCTGCGGCGGCGGAAGGCCGCGAAACGTTTTGGCGGCACATGGCTTTTTTTCGGCCTAAAAAACAGCCCGGCGCCACGGCGCCGGGCTGTTTTTATCTTGCATTCTGCGTTCAGGTCATGTTCTTCCCGGGCAGGCTCTCGTCCTGGAAGATCCAGTCGCGGACGTCCACGACCGTGTACTCGGTGGGCGTCTTGCGGATGACGACTTTGGAGAGGCCTGCGTTGATGATGAACCTGCGGCACATGGAGCAGCTCGTCGCGTCCGGGATGAGTTCGCCCGTGGCGGCGTCCTTCCCGACGAGATAGAGCGTCCCCTTCGTGCACTCCTTGCGGGAGGCGGAGATGATGGCGTTCGCCTCGGCGTGGACGCTCCGGCAGAGCTCGTAGCGCTCCCCGCTGGGGATGTTCATGCGCTCGCGCACGCAGAAGCCCAGATCCACACAGTTGGCCCGGCCGCGGGGCGCGCCGTTGTAGCCGCTGGAAACGATCTCGTCGTTCTTCACGATGATGGCGCCGTACATCCGGCGCAGGCAGGTGGAGCGCTCGAGCACGGTCTCGGCGATATCGAGGTAGTAGTTTTCCTTGTCGATACGTTTCACGGCAATCCCCTTTTCCGGTCTTCTTTTGTTAGAATTTCGTAAACATTATGCCACGTTCACGCTTTCGCGTCAATCTCTGCGCGCAGTTTTGCGGAAAAATCTGCCGTTTCCATGGCGCCCAGGTCGCCCGCGGCGCGGGAGCGGACGGAAACCGTGCCGTTTTCGGCCTCCTTGTCGCCGAGAACGAGCATATAAGGGACCTTCTCGAGCTGCGCCTCGCGGATCTTGTAGCCGATCTTTTCGCTGCGCAGGTCCGTCTCCACGCGGAAGTCCCGCGCGTCAAGTTCGGAGGCGACCTTCCGGGCGTATTCGTGCACGCGGTCGGTGATGGGCAGCACCTTCACCTGCACCGGGGCGAGCCACGCCGGGAAGGCGCCCGCGTAGTGCTCGGTCAAAATGCCGATGAAGCGCTCGATGGAACCGAAGGCCACCCGGTGGATCATGACGGGGCGGTGCTTCTCGCCGTCCGGGCCCGTGTATTCCAGCTCGAAGCGCTCGGGCATCTGGAAGTCGAGCTGGATCGTGCCGCACTGCCAGGTGCGGCCCAGGCTGTCCTCGAGGTGGAAGTCGAGCTTCGGGCCGTAGAAGGCGCCGTCGCCCTCGTTGATCTCGTAAACCTTGCCGAGCTGATCCATGGCCCGCTTCAGGCCGCTTGTCGCCAGCTCCCAGTCCTCGAGGGAGCCCATGTGGTCCTCGGGCATGGTGGAAAGCTCGATCTTGTATTTGAGCCCGAAGAGGGAGTAAACCTCGTCGAAGAGACGGGTGACGCCGATGATTTCGTCCGTGATCTGGTCGCGCGTCATGAACAGATGCGCGTCGTCCTGCGTGAAGCAGCGTACGCGGAAGAGCCCGTGCAGGGCGCCTGAGAGCTCGTGCCGGTGCACGAGGCCCAATTCGCCCACGCGCAGCGGCAGCTCGCGGTAGGAGTGCGGCTCGGACTTGTACACCAGCATCCCGCCCGGGCAGTTCATGGGCTTGATGGCGTAGGCCCCGTCGTCGATGGTCGTGAAATACATGTTGTCCTTGTAGTGGTCCCAGTGGCCGCTGCGGTGCCAGAGCTCCTCGCTGAGGATGATGGGCGTGGAGATCTCCACGTAGCCGTAGCGCTTGTGGATCTGGCGCCAGTAGTCGATGAGGGTGTTCTTGAGGATCATGCCCTTCGGCAGGAAAAACGGGAAGCCGGGGCCCTCGTCGGCCAGCATGAAAAGCCCCAGCTCGCGCCCGAGCTTGCGGTGGTCACGCTTCTTGGCCTCCTCGATGCGCTGGAGATAGGCGTCCAGCTCCTCCTTTTTCTGGAAGCTGGTGCCGTAGACGCGCTGGAGCATCTTTTTGTTCGAATCGCCGCGCCAGTAGGCGCCGGTGCAGCTTGTGAGCTTGATGGCGTTGCCCTTGACCCTTCCGGTACTCTCCAGATGCGGACCGGCGCAGAGGTCCGTGAAGTCGCCCTGCTTGTAGAAGCTGATGACCGCGTCCTCGGGCAGGTCGCGGATCAGCTCGACCTTGTAGGGCTCGTTCCGGTCCTTCATGAATTGGATGGCCTCCGCGCGCGGCAGCTCGAAGCGCTCGAGCGGGATCTTCTCCTTGCAGATTTTGCGCATCTCGGCCTCGAGCGCCTCGAGGACCTCGGGCGTAAAGACGGTTTCGCTGTCGAAATCGTAATAGAAGCCGTCCTCGATGGCCGGGCCGATGGCGAGCTTCGTCTCCGGGTACAGGCGCTTGACCGCCTGGGCCAGGATGTGCGAGGTCGTGTGGCGGTATTTGTCCTTGAATTCCTTGTTTTCAAACGTGTACGCATTGTCGCTCATGGTCTCTTCTCCTTCTCCCGGGGGGAGCAAAAAAAGTACTCACCCCTGAAATCATTCAGGGGTGAGTACGGATACCCACGGTTCCACCCTGCTTGCAGTCCGAAAACTGCCGCTCATGGCCGCGATAACGTGCGGCGGACGTCCGCGCCTAGCGGCATCCCGTGCGGGAGTTCGGCGCGGCGGCTCCGGAGCGGTCAGCGGCGGCGGTGCGCGGGCGGGCTTTCAGCCGGGGCCCTCCCTCTCTGCGGCGGCGCGTGCCGTATCGTCTCCCTCATGGCCTTTTTGACCGTGCCACTATATCACGGCCCCCGCCGCTTGTCAAGCGTCACAGCGTCTTGAGGTATTCCCTGAGCCACGCGCCGGTCTCCGGATGGCAAAGCGCGAAAGCGAGCGTCGCCTCGAGGAATCCGCGCAGGTTCCCGGTGTCAAACCGCCTGCCCTCGAAGTCGACGGCGACCATCCGTTCCTTCCGGCAGAGCGTCTTCAGACCGTCGGTGAGCTGCACTTCGCCGCCGTAGCCCGGCTTCTGGTCCCGCAGGATGTCGAAGATCGCCGGCGTTAGAACATAGCGCCCCAGGATGGCGTAGAGCGAGAAGACCTCCTCCGGGCGCGGCTTTTCCACCATGTCCGTCACGTCGTACACGCGCCCGCCGAGCGGCGAAACCTTGACGGAGCTGTATTTCGCGATGGCCTCGGGTGAGACCTCCTGCACGCCCACCGCGGAGGCGCGGTAGCGCGTAGCGGCCTCGATGAGCTGCCCGATGACGGGCGTCTCCGCGCGCATCACGTCGTCCCCGAGGAGGACGGCGAAGGGATCGTCTCCCACGAAGGAGCGCGCGCACCACACCGCGTGGCCGAGACCGCGCGTCTCCTTCTGGCGCAGGAATGAGATGTTCGCGAGCTCCGCCGGCGCGCGCACCTCATCCAGATAGTGCGTCTTGCCCGCGGCGGCGAGGGACGCCTCGAGCGCCGGCGCGTAGTCGAAGTAGTCCTCGATGGCCTCCTTGCCGCGGTTCGTGATAATGAGGATGTCCTCGATGCCGGCGGCGGCGGCCTCGCGGACGATGTATTCGAGCACCGGACGGTCGACGAGGGGCAAAAGCTCCTTGGGGACGCTCTTGGCGGCCGGGAGCATACGCGTACCAAGCCCCGCGGCCGGGATGACGGCCTTGCGTACCTTCATGGAATTACCTTCCTTCCCCGAGATAACGGCCCAGCACCGGGATGCGTTCGATCACGCTCAGAAGCGGCAGGCCGAGGGCATAACAGGCGGCCATCTCCCCCGCGCCGATCTGCGCGGCGTAGACAAGGAAAATGGGCAGGAAGGCGGCTCCCCCCTGCGTGTCGGTGTATGCCAGCACCGCGCCGACAACGAGGGCGTTGACGATTACCGGCGGCAAAGGCGCCAGCCACCTGGACGGCGCGCGGCTCGTGAGCCAGGCGGCCAGGAGCGTCGCGAGCGGGCCGAAAACCATGTCCAGGGCGCTCGCGCTGCCGAGGAGATTGGCCAGCGCGCAGCCCACGAAGAGCCCCCAGGCCGAGCCCGGAAACAGAAACGGCAGCACGCAGAGCGCCTCGGAGACGCGGCACTGGAGCGGTCCGAAGGCAATGGGACGGAAGGCCAGCGTCAAAACGGCGTAGACCGCGCCGATGACGGCCGCCGCCGCGATGCGGCGGATCGAGAAATTTCTCATGCCACGTTCTCCTTTACTTCCCCGCGTCTTTCACTTCGTCGCGCCGCCGGAGCCTGGTCTTATTGCCCGCCTCGTCCACGACCCAGGTGTTTTCCAGCTGGGTCTCGAGGTCCTTGCGGACAGCCGCGCGGTACTGCGCGCGCAGTGCCTCCCGCTCGGCTTTTTCCGCCCCGGTCAGGCCCTTTTCGCGGTGCTTGCGGGCAAGCTCGCTGATGCGGTCGAGCTTCTCCTGTTCCATTAGCCGCAGAGCCTCGCGATGACTTCGGCGAAGATCTTCGCCGAGAGCACCCAATCCTTCACGCGCAGCCGCTCGTTGGCGCTGTGGAGGTTCGAGACGAAGCCCGGCATGCTGCTTCCGAAAGCGACGCCGCCGGGGATGTCGTGGACATAGGTGCCGCCGCCGGTCGAGAGGCACTCGCCCTTCAGCCCCGTGTAGTCCTCATAAATTTGGAGAAGCGTCCGGACGAACGGGCTTTCCGCCGGCGTGTGGTGCGGCGCGGCCATGGAACCGGTGATCCCGAAGCCCGCCTTGCCGAAGGCTTTCTCGGCCACCTTCGCGCAGTTTTCATAGGTCGCGCAGATGGGTACGCGCGCGTCGAAGCGGCCCGTGAGGTCCGACTCAGTGACGGTGAGGAGCGAAAACGCCAGCGTCAGAGCGCCCGAGAGTTCGTCCCGCTGCGCGATCCCCAGCGCGCGGCCGGCGGAATCCCCGTGCGGCAGAAGGCGGTAGAGCGCCTTCATCGCGCGCGTCTGCGAACAGTCGGCCAGGGGGAGCGAGACGACGAGGTGCAAAAGCGCCGTGAGCGCGTTGCAGGCGTCCTCCGGCGAGGCGGCGTGGCCCGCTTTTCCCTTGCAGGCGATGTGGACGAGCCCGTTTTTCTCCGTCACGGTAAACTGCGCGCCCGTCTGGGCCGCGGCCACCCCGCAGTATCCCCGCACCGCGGCGGCCGTCATGCCCTCGACGGTGGCCTCCGCGTCTGGCGGGACCACGTTGATGCGGTAACCGCCCCTAAACGTCCGCAGGCGCGGGAGCGACTCGGAGGCCTCCCACTCGGCTGTGAACGTCGGCTTGTAGCTGCCCTTTTCGATGTTCACGACCGGGAATCCCGCGTCCGGCGAAAAGGTCATGGGCGCGTATTTTTCTTTGGAATAATAGTAGGTGATGTCCGCAAAGCCGCTCTCCTCGTCGGTGCCGAGGATCAGCCGCGCGTTGGTCCTAAGCGGGATGCCCAGGTCGCGCACCGCGCGCATCGCGAAAAGCGCGGCCACCACGGGGCCCTTGTCGTCGTCCGTACCGCGGCCGTAGAGCATCCCGTCGTCCTTCAGGACGGCGGTATAGGGGTCGGTCTCCCATCCGGTGCCCTCGCCGACCACGTCCAGGTGCCCGAGGATGTCCAGGCCCGCCGGTTTATCGCTCAGGTCCGCCGCGCCGACGTAGTTTTCATAGTTGCGCGTCTTGAAGCCCATCTCCCCGCAGAGCTGCAGCGCCTCGGCGAGCGCGGCCGCGGGTCCCGCGCCGAATGGCTTCCCGGGAAGCGGCGCCTCCTTCACGCTGCGGACAGCCACCAGGCGCGAGAGCGCCCGGACCATTTCCTGCTCCACCTCCGGGGTGAAATACGCATCGATCCTGTCTTTGTACATCTATTCCTGACCTCCCGTGATTTCGTCGAGATATTTATATACGGTGTAACGTGAAACGCCCAAGTGCTGCGCCACGTAGGGCACCGCCTTCCGGTAGGAGAACGCGCCGCGTTTTTCGAGCATGCCGATGACCCGCAGCCGGTCCGCCTTGCCCATGTCGGGAACGGGCTTTCCCACCGCCTCGGCGCAGGCGGCGAAGATCTCCCCGATGTGGCCCTCGCGGTCCTGATAGACCGCGCGGCGGAAATCCGCGTCCACGTGCATGATCTCCATGATCTGGCGGTTGGCATAGACAAGCGCGGTAAAATCGAAATTGATGCCCAGCGCAAAGTGATAGTCCTCGCCGCGGCAGACGAACGTGGAGCTCTTGACCTTCTGGCCGGAGGGCGTGGTGGCGAAAAGGTTCACCACGTCGTCCTGGAGCTCGACATCCTGCTCGAGGCCGGTGAGGTCCCGGGTGGAGCCGGCTTCGCGGCCGGAGACATGGCCGTTGTAAATGGCGAGGATCGGATGGTTCGGCTGGGAAAAATCGTGGATGATCGTCTCGCAGGAGGCGCCGAACATCTCCGCGATGCCCCGCGCCAGCCTGTCGAGCAGATCGTAGGCCTCGTCTCGCGTCATGGAATCACCTCGGCCCCAGTTTAGCGGCGTGTTGACGGTTTGTCAATGGGAAACCGCCGCAAAACCGGAGGTCTGCGGCGGTCTTTCCCTCATCCGGTCGCCCGGAAAATTCTCTTTTCGGCGTAATGATACGGCGGAAAACAAGCGGCCCTCCCCTCGGCCCGCGCCCGCGTGAGCGGCCGCCGGGAGACGGCGGGACCTTCACGCGGCCTCGCCGCCGCCTTCCTCGCGGCGCAGGGCGCCCGCGTGAAATTTTGTATGCGGGAACACGAACCGTCCGAGGCGCGGCTACCGCTCGGTCCCGAGGAAAAACAGCGCGACGGTGCCGGGCCCGGAGTGGCTGCCGATGACGGGTCCCACGTTGTTGTAGAGCACCTCGCGCACGCCCATGCGCTCTTTCACCATGTTGCCGACCGTCTCCGCGTCCCCGAGGCAGTTTCCGTGGCTGATGAAGACGGTCTGCCCCGCGGGATCAATCGCGGTCTTTTCCATCCGGTCCGCGAGCTCCATGAGCGAGGCCAGGCGGCCGCGCGCCACGCCCACCTTGACGAGGCGGCCTTCGTTATCCATATGCATGACGGGCTTGATGCCCAGCATCGTGCCCACGAGCGCGGTCGCGCCGGAGATGCGCCCGCCGCGCTTGAGATGCTTGAGGTCGTCCACGGTGAACCAGTGGCACAGGTGGAGCTTGTTCTCCTCCACCCACTGCAGGACCTCCTCGAACGTCGCGCCCTGCTCCTTGCGCCGGCAGGCCAGATACACGAGCAGGCCCTGTCCCAGCGAAGCGGAGAGCGTGTCCACCACCGCCACCCGGCGGTCGGGGTACTTCTCTTTTATGTCCTCCGCGGCGATCTTGGCGGAGTTGTACGTGGCGGAAAGCGCGGAGGAAAACGCCAGCACCAGCGCGTCCCGTCCGGCGGCGCAGATTTCCTCCAGGGCGTCGGTAAATTGGCCCACGCTCGCGGCGGACGTTCTGCTCATGATGCCGCTCTTGAGCTTGTCATAGAAAACCTCCGGCGGCATGTTGCGCCATGCCAGGTCGTTCTGAAAGCTGGCGCCTTCCATCTCAAAGCTCAGAGGCAGAACCGCCAGCCCCAGCTTTTCCGCAAGGTCCGCGGGAAGATCGCAGCACGAGTCGGTTACGATCGTGAAATCCGGCATGAACGTTTACTCCTTCCACAGATACGATTGCGAAATTGTACCATATCCCGGGCAAAAAAGCAAGCGCCCCCTGTCGAAGCGCTTGCTTTTGCATTCTTTCCTTCATGCGGCGGAACGCGGCGCGGGGCGTCCGGTGTTTCGGCGGACGGCCGTATGCGCCGGGAGGGCTGTACTGCGAACTTTTCCCAAGGTCGGAACCCCGCTTAGTCCTCGAGCAGATAGCCGTGGGCGCGCAGGGCCTCCTGCGCGCGCAGGAAGGTCTCCTCGTCGGGGCAGCGCAGGGTGTGCAGATGGATCCCTCCGGTGAGCTGGCTCAGGGGCCGCATCCCATCCGCGCGGCGGACGAAATCCATGACGTCCCGCCGGGAAAAGAGCCCCAGTTCGCCCGTGAGCTGTCCGTAGACCGGGTGCTCCACGATCACGTCCAGCACGCCCGCGCCCGCGGCCACCATGAGGAGCAGTTCCTCCTCCATGTCCCCCGCGCCGTGGCGGCAGGCGACGGTGCGCAGGATCCCGTTTTCCGGCGCGCGGACGGTGACGTAGCCCCGCGGCGTGGCGAAGATCGACTCCCCGCCCGCCCGCAGGAGCGCGATGTCGCCGACAATCACCTGGCGGCTCACGCCGAAGCGGGCGGCGAGCGCCGTCGCGGGGACCGGCACGTCGGAAAGTTCCTCAAGAAGCGCCCTGCGGCGCGCGGCGGCGTCCATGGGCCATCACCCTCCTTCGCGGCTTTTCGGATCTTCGGACCCGTCTGTTTTCTCTATTGTAAGTTCTTTCGCTGAAAACTGCAATCCCCCGCAGGAAAAAGCGGCGTCCCGGCGGCGGCGCGGAGCGGGTCAGGTCCCCGCATAGTCGTCCACCAGAGTGCGGGCGAGCGTGAGCACGTTTTCCCCGCGCTTCTGCCGGAGCGTGAGGCCCGGCGCCTCCCCCGCAGAGAAGAGGAGCCTCCCCCGGTAGGGCGGTTTGGCGCAGAGCGCGGAGACGCGCGCGAAGTCCGGCGCGGGAAGCGCCAGGCGCAGCGCGCCGTCGCGGAAGGTGATCTCCGCAAACCCGGCCGCCGCCGCCGCGCGCCGCAGGAGCGCCACGGAGATGAGCGCGTTCACGCTCGCCGGCGGATCGCCGTAGCGGTCGATGAGTTCGTCCACGAGGTCGTCGGCCTCCTCCTCGCTCCGGATGCCCGCGATGCGGCGGTAGAGCTCCATGCGCTGCTCCGGGGAGGGCACGTAGGCCTCCGGGATGTTGGCCGAGACGGGGAGGTCCGCGGTGCAGCCGCCGTCCGGCTTCGCCGGCTCGCCCTTCGCTTCGAGGACGGCCTCCTCGAGAAGCTTGAGATACAGGTCGTAGCCCACGCTCATCATACAGCCGCTCTGTTCTGGGCCGAGGAGGTTCCCCGCGCCCCTGATCTCCAGGTCGCGCATGGCGATCTGGAAGCCCGCGCCGAAGGCGGCGAACTCGCGGATGGCCGAAAGACGCTTAGCGGCGATTTCGGTTAAGACCTTGCCGCGCCGGAAGGTCATATAGGCCACCGCGCGCCGCGCGCTGCGGCCGACGCGGCCGCGCAGCTGATGGAGCTGAGCAAGGCCCAGTTTGTCCGCGTCCTCGATGATGAGGGTGTTGACGTTCGGGATGTCGATGCCCGTCTCAATGATGGTGGTGCAGACGAGAACGTCGATTTCGCCCTCCACGGCCCGGGACATGACGGCGGAAAGCGTGTCCTCGGTCATCTGGCCGTGGGCGACGGCCACGCGCGCGTCCGGCACGAGCGAGGCGATGCGCGCGGCGGCGCGGTCGATGGTCTCCACACGGTTGTGGAGATAATAGACCTGCCCGCCGCGCCCCACCTCGCGGCGCATGGCGTCGCCCAGGAGGTTCCAGTCGTGCTCCACGACGTAGGTCTGCACGGGCTGGCGGTCGCGCGGCGGGGCCTCGATGACGGACATGTCCCGGATGCCCGAGAGGGCCATGTTGAGCGTGCGCGGGATGGGCGTGGCCGTGAGGGTCAGAACGTCCACCTGCCGGGCCATCTCCTTCAGGCGCTCCTTGTGGACCACGCCGAAGCGCTGTTCCTCGTCCACGACGAGGAGCCCCAGGCGATGGAATTGGATGTCCTTCTGGAGCAGCCGGTGCGTGCCGATGAGAATGTCGACGCTCCCGTCCTCGACGCCGCGCAGCGTCTCCTTCACCTGTGCCGGCGTCCGGAAGCGGCTGAGGACGTCGATGCGGACGGGATGGCCGCGGAACCGCGAGAGCGCGGTGAGATAGTGCTGCTGGGCGAGGACGGTCGTTGGCGCGAGAAGCGCCGCCTGACGTCCGCCCAGGACGCATTTCATCATGGCGCGCAGGGCCACCTCGGTCTTGCCGTAGCCCACGTCGCCGCAGAGGAGCCGGTCCATCGGCACGGGCTTTTCCATGTCCTTTTTGATTTCCGCCGCGCAGCGCAGCTGGTCGGGCGTCTCCTCGTATTCAAAGGAGTCCTCGAACTCTTTCTGCCAGACGTCGTCCTGCGGGAAGGCGTGGCCGGGCCGCCGGGCGCGCTCGGCGTAGAGCTTGATGAGGCCCTCGGCGAGCTCCTTCGCGGCGCCGCGCGCCTTCGCCTTGGTCTTGGCCCACTCGGTGCCGCCCAGCTTGGAAAGGCGCGTGCGTCCGTCCTCCCCGGCGCCGATGTATTTGGAGATGAGGTCGAGCTGCGTGGCCGGGAGATAGAGCACGTCCGTCCCCGCGAAGGCGATCTTGACGTAATCGCGCGCCGCGCCGTCGACCTCCATGCGGGTCATTTCCACATAGCGGCCGATGCCGTGGTGGATGTGGACGACGAGGTCGCCCGGCGAGAGGTCGGCGTAGCTGCGGATGCGTTCGCGCGCGGAGACGGCGGCGCGCCGCTCCTTCGGTTTTTTGGAGGCAGCGGCAAGCTGCCCCTCGGTGAGAACGGCCAGGCGGAGCTCCGGATATTCCAGGCCCGCCGAGAGGCCGCCCACGGCGATCGTCGCCCGCCCTGCGTCCGGCAGAGTATGCAACCCGTAGTCGAGCGCGGCCCGAAGCTTCTGTTTGCGAAAGATGGCCTGCAGATTCTCCGCGCGCTTTTCGCCGCCGCAGAGGACCGTCACCGACCAGCCGCCCTCGAGATAGTGCCGGAGGTCGGCCGCGGCCGTCTCGATGCTGCCGCCGTAACTCGGGAGCTGTTTGACGGTCATGGAGTAGATGTTTTTGGGCGGGAGCGGCTGGCGGCTCGTGACGAAGCTGTCGAGAAAGACCTCGGGGAAATCGGAAAGGCGCCTTTGCACCGTCTCCGGCGCGGGCAGAAACGCCGCGCACTCCCCCGCGAGGACGCCCGCCTCCAGAAGCGTCTCCGTGTCCTGGTCCATCTGCCAGCGGTAATTCTTCTCTCGCTCCATGACGCGGCCGCTCTCGGCGAAAAAGACCAGTGCGTCCGGCGCGAGGTAGCTCAGCGCGCAGGCGAACGCGGGATAGATGAGCGCGAGATAGCGGTCCGGCGCGGGCAGCGTCTTCCCGGCCTCCAGGCGGCCGATATCTTCCGCGAGCGTTTTTGTAAGCGCGTCGAGCCCCCGCTTTTCCGCGCGGCGGCGCAGCGCCGCAAGCGCCGCGGCGAGTCCCGCGGCGCCGCCCTCCGCGAGCGCGGGGAGCGCTTCCGCCGCGGGCAGGATCTCGGCGGACTTCAGATTCTCCGTCCTGCGCTGGGTGTCCACGGCGAAGCGGCCGAGGGAATCCAGCTCGTCGCCGAAGAACTCCGCGCGCAGCGGCGCGGCGTCCCCCGGCGAAAAGACGTCGAGGATGCCGCCGCGCAGCGCGAACTGGCCGGGCCCCTCCACGAGCTCGCTCCGGACGTATCCGCCCGCGGCGAGGGACTCGGTCAGCCCGTTCAGGTCGTAGGCGCGGCCGAATTCCAGCGTCAGGGCCACGCGCTCCATCGCCGCGGGCGGTAAGGTGCGCAGCAGCAGGCCGTCCGGCGTTGCGACCGTGACGGGCGAGGCGGCCAGACGGCGCAGCGCGGCGAGCCTGCGCTGCTCCCATTCGTGGCTGGCGGCCGCGGCGGCGTGGAGCAGGAGGTCGCGGCCCGGCAGTTGCAGGACCGGCAGCCCCGTAAAGGCGCCCAGGTCGGCTGCCGTGCGCCCGGCCTCCCCCTCATCGGCGCAGATGACGAGCACCGGCCGTCCGGTGCAAAGCTGCGCTGCCGCGGCCACGTGGGCGCGGCCGGCCGCCGGCAGCCCCGCCAGAAGCGCCGGGCAGCCGCCGTTCTCGATCGCGCCGAGAAGGGCGGCAAATTCGTTGCTCTTTTCCAACGCGAGCGTCAGAGCGCGCATAAGGGGTACCTCCGGAATCAGGTTTTGAAAAGGGAATGACGGCCCGCCGTCCGCGCGCTTCGGCGCGCGGACGTGCGTCCATATAAAAAAATACGGATTCCCGGGCACGCCGTTATGGCAGGAATGGGGAAACCCCACCCCTGCCGAAACCGGTCGAACCGGAAGATGCGGCAAATCCCGCCGCCGGGGAATCCCCATTCCCGGGCGGCGGCGTTCTCCGCGTTTCCCATCCCAACCTGTCTGACAAACCGGCAAAGCGTTTGTCAATGGAGAGAAGAGCTTATTCACACGGTCCGGAACGTCCGGATCACGGGCGGAATTTTTGCCGGGCGGGGCGCTTCTTGCAGGAATGACGTTCTCATTTCAGAAAAAAGCAGCGACGCATGCCGGAAATTTCGCCGTTGGGCGGGCGCCCGGTGATCGTGCGGATAGGCTCTAGTTGTATTCGTTCATCGCCTTTTCGTCGCCGTATCGGATGATGCATTCCACGGCGTCCGCCGCGCGGACGATCGCCGCGTCCACGGCCTCCTTCTCCGCGCCGGCGGGGGTCCCCAGGACCCAGTCCACCATCTGGTACTCCGGGTGCGGCGGCGCGCCCACGCCGATTTTCACGCGCGGGAACTGGTCCGAAGAGAGCTGATAGATGATGCTCTTGAGTCCGTTGTGCCCCCCGGCGCTGCCGCTTCTGCGGATGCGCAGCTTCCCCGCGGGGAGGGACACGTCGTCCGCGACAACGAGAATGCGTTCGGGCGGGATATGGTAAAACGCCGCGGCGTCGCGCACGGCCTCGCCCGAGAGGTTCATGAAAGTCTGCGGCTTTATGACGAGCGCCCGCGCGCCGCCGAGGGTCATCTCGGCCGTGAGCGCCTTGAAGCGCAGCCTGCGCACGGGGATGCCGCTCCGGGCCGCAAGGCGGTCGGCCACAAGGAATCCCACGTTGTGCCGCGTGCGCTCGTACCGCGCCCCGGGATTTCCCAGGCAGACAACCAGCCACGAGGCGCCGCCGGCCGGTTTCCTGGAAAAGAAACCCATGGCTTACAGGAAGATCTTGGACACCGAGACCTCCTCGTAGATGCGCTCGATGGCCTCGGCAAACATGTGGGAGACGGTCAGGTACTTGATTTTGTCGCTCTTCACCTCAGGGCGGCGTGGGATGGTGTCGAGGAACACGGCCTCCTTGAGGACGCTCGACTCGATGAGCCCGATGGCGGGCCCGGAAAGGACGCCGTGGGAGGCGCAGCCGTAGACCTCCTTGGCGCCGCCGATCTCCACGAGCGCCTTGGCCGCGCCGCAGAGAGAACCGCCGGTATCGACCATATCGTCGAAGAGGATGACGTTCTTGTCCTTTACGCCGCCGATGATGTTCATGACCTCGGAGGAGTTGGCTTTCTGGCGGCGTTTGTCCACGATGGCAAGGCCCATGCCGAGCTTCTGCGCGAAGGTGCGCGCGCGCGCCACGGAGCCCACGTCCGGCGAGACGACGACGGTCTCGTCCTCCTGCCCCTTGAAGCGCTCGTGGAAGTACTCCACGAAAATGGGGTTCCCGAGGAGATTGTCCACCGGGATATCGAAGAAACCCTGGATCTGGGAGGCGTGAAGGTCCATGGTGAGCACCCTGTCGGCCCCCGCGCGGGTGATGAGGTTCGCCACGAGCTTGGCGGAAATGGGGTCGCGCGGCTTGGCCTTGCGGTCCTGCCGGGCGTAGCCGAAATACGGCATCACGGCCGTGATGCGCCCGGCGGAGGCGCGGCGGAAGGCGTCGATCATGATGAGCAGTTCCATGAGGTTGTCGTTGACCGGCGTGCAGGTGGACTGCACGACAAATACATCCGACCCGCGGACGGTCTCGTAGATGGAGACGTAATTCTCGCCGTCGGAGAACGTACCGACTTCGGCCTCGCCGAGCTTGACGCCCACCTCGCGGCAAATGCTCTTGGCAAGCGCCGGATTGGAGCGTCCGGAGAAGATTTTGATCTCTTTCCCGTGGGAAATCATGACAATTACCCCTTTTCTTTTTGTTTCTATCCTCAAAATCCGAGCCGGATTATAACTTTCCTTCTTCCCTGCGTCTCTTTGCCCAGCCGGGCTTGTTCTCCTGGCGGGCGCGGGCCACGGCCAGAGCGTCGACCGGCACGTCGCCGGTCACGGTGGAGCCGGCGGCGACGAAGGCGCCGTCTCCCACGCGGACGGGCGCCACGAGGTTCGTGTTGCACCCGATGAAGGCGTCTTCGCCGATGACGGTGCGGTACTTCCTCTTCCCGTCGTAGTTGACCGTGACGGTGCCGCAGCCCAGGTTCACGCGCGCGCCGATGTCCGAGTCGCCCGCGTAGGTCAGGTGCGAGATTTTGACGCCGTCCCCGATGACGGAGTTTTTGACTTCCACGAAGTCGCCGATCTTCACATTGTTTCCGATATGGCTGTTCGGCCGGACGTAGGCGAAGGGACCCACGTGGGTGTCCTCCCCGATGACGCTCTCGTAGCACTGCGAGGCGTTCACGCTCGTGCCGCGCCCCACCGTGCAGTCGAGGATCATCGTGTTCGGACCGATTTCGCAGCTTCTGCCGACATGCGTTCCCCCGCGCAGGATCACCGAGGGCAGCACCGTCGTGCCGCGGCCGATGGTCACGTCCGGGCCGATGTAGGCGGTGTTGGGGTCCACGAAGGAGACGCCCGCCGCGATATGCCGCGCGACGGTGTCGCGCCGCGCGAGCTCCTGCGCCACGAGGAAATCCCCCGCGTCCAAAAGCGGCATGACGGCCGGCTCGTCCTCATGCTGCACGAGCCGGAATTCCTTGCCGCGCGCCGAAAGCGCATCGGCCTGCGCGCCGCGCAGCGCCTCCGCGGCGATGCGGAAGAGCCCCGTTTCGCCGCTGCACGGGCCGAGGCTGCGCGGCTCTGCGGTAAAGCGTCCCGAGAGAAAGACGGGCTTTGTCACGACCAGAACGTCGCCCGGAAGGTCCTCTGGCAGCGCCGTGAAAGGCGCCTCCTCGGGCAAAAAAACGGCGTCCTTGCCGAACACCTCCCGCGCGCGGTCCCGCAGCCCGGCGCCGCAGACAACAAAAAGCCGCTCCGCACCGGCGCGGCGCAGCGCATGGCAAAGCCAGGTGCCCGCGGGACAGAGCAGCAGCGGTTGAAATAAGATTGGCTCGCCGTCCCCTTCCGGCGGCGCAAAGACAACAGCGGTTCGGATTTCCATGGGGACGCACCTCTCTTTCCGGCAAGCCGGATAACAATCGGATACAGGGGATACAGAGGCCGTTTTGGCCTACTCAGGTGATATATTATATCAAAGACACGTCGGAATTGCAAGAAACACGGTGCGAATTTTCGGCGTCGTACGACGGAGCAATTGCATGAAATCGGAGGCTCGCCGGCGCATGATGCAATTATCGTCAAGAATGCATAAAATACGACCGGTTTCCCGTCATTTTTTTGGTGTCTTGCGGATTGCAAGATAAGTCGTTTTTTGGTAGGATAGCTATGTAGCCGGAGCGAGGCTTCCGGGGTCCGGGCCGCACAATCGTGCGGCCGGGTGGACGCCCAGTGAGGGAATCGCTCCTTGGGAAACGGAAACGGCATACCATCGGGCACGATGGCATGCCGTTTCCGTTTCCTTTTGCAAAAATGCGGGGCTTTTGCAGCGCGCCCGGTCTTTCGTCGGAGCGCGCTTCTTTTTGCCGGCGCCGGAGGGCCTCTTCGTTCAGTTGCGGTGCAGAATGACCTCCTGATGCGGATAGGCGAAAGCGATGCCGTCCTCGTCGAACGTCTTTTTGAGGGTGCGCAGCAGGTCGCTCTTCATCTGCCAGCCGATGCTGGGGTTCGCCGCCCAGACGAAGGCGCGCAGCCGGATGCCGGAGTCGAGGAAATCGGCCACGCGCACGAGCACCTCCGGCTTCCCCCCCTGCACCTCCTCGGGCGTCCGCACGTCCAGGAAGTCCGCATGCGCGCGCACAATGTCCGCCATGACCGAAAGCGCCTTGTCCAGGTCGGACTCGTAGGTGATCTCCGCGTCAAGGAAAAAGCACACGCGCAGGTCGCCGTACGTGGTGTTCTCCACGGCCTGTCCGTTCATGACGCCGTTGGGGATGATCACGCGCTTGTTTTCAAAGGTGCGGATGACCGTGTGCCGCAGGGTGATCTCCTCCACGGTGCCGGTGATGTCCTTGTCCAGATAGCGCACGAGGTCGCCGACCTGAAAGGGTTTGAAGATGCTCATGAGCACGCCGCTGATGAGGTCGCTCAGCGAACTCTGCGCCGCGATGCTGATGCCCAGGGCCACGATGCCGGAGCCGGCGAGAAGGGAGCTGGCCAGCTTCTCGAGGCCGGGGATCTGGTTCATGATGGCCATGCCGCCGAGGAAATAGACGAGCGCCTGCGCCACATGGCGCGTAAAGGAGATGAGGCTGACCCGCTCGGGTTTCAGTGCCTGCGCGCCCTGTCGCAGCCGCATGAAGAGCCGGCTTACGACGGCGCGCGCCACGAGGGTGACGATGAGAATGAGGGCGATGCGCAGCGCCAGCGCGCCGGCCGAGCCGTCGTTCCAGAAATTTGAGAACAATTCCGCCATGGACGTCCCTCCTTTGCCATACTGCCGAAAGAATACCATAAACGCACCGGCGATGCAAGGGCCCCTCCCCGCGCCGCGTGGCGGGTTCCGGAGAGGCGCGGCGCGGCCGGCCGCGCCTCTTCGGATGTAAAACTTTACGATATATTTTTGTGCATTTCTCCAAAATTAACCGCACCGGGCGTTTTCTGCTCCGCCTGAGGGAGGCTCCCTACCGGGGGCGCCTCTTCCGCAGGGTCGGGCTCGACTGCCCGCGCGCTCTCGACGAGGAACTCGGCAGGATCCTCCGGGCGCGTCTCGGCTGACGCCCGCCCACCCCGCCGCGCCGGGGAAACGGCCTGGCGCGGGAACCCCGGGAGGGAAATACCTGCGAAAGGAAACCGTCGGTTTGCCTTTCCCGTTTGATCGGCCCGTTTTTGAACTGGTTCGCACCGCTTCGGGAAAAATGCGCGGCGGGACAGGGCAAAAACCCCGTCCCGCCGCTTTTATCTGTTTCCCGTCCGATCCCGATGGTTTTTCTCAGATGAAAAGGTTGACGTTGGACTCCTCGGCATCCCCGAGGTAGGCGCCCACGCCGCCGAGCTCCACACCGTCGATGAGCTCTTCCTCGCGGATGCCCATGACGTCCATGCTCATCGTGCACGCGACGATCTTGACGCCCGCCTTCAGGGCTTTCTGGATGAGCGCCTCGAGCGAATCGACGTTTTTATCATGCATGATCCGCTTCATCATGGCCGTGCCCATGCCGCCCATGTTCATCTTTGACAGGCGGAGTTTCCCCACGCCGCGCGGCATCATGGCGCCGAACATGGATTCCGTGAAGGACTTTTTGACCGGCTGTTTCTCCGCCTTGCGCAGGACGTTGAGGCCCCAGAATGTGAAGAACATGGTGACCGGCCTTCCCATGGCCGCCGCGCCGTTTGCGATGATGAAGCTCGCGAGCACCTTGTCCAGGTCGCCGGAGAAGACGATGATGGTCTTCCCCTCCGCCGCCGCGCCCACCGGTGCGACCGGCACCGCGGGCACCGTGGCGCCGCTCCCCTTGCGCACGAGCGCGACGTAGTCGCTCCCGCGCTTCTCCTGCCCGACGAGTGTGTTCCCCGTCCTGCGGCACCAGGCGCGGATGTCCCGCGCGAAGCCGGGGTCGGACGCAGTGACCTCCATAACCTCCCCGTCCTTCATGTCCCGGATCGTCTCGAAGACCTTCATGATGGGGCCGGGGCACTGCATGCCGCTGCAGTCCAGCCGCATGGCCGTTACGGCCGCATCCGGCGTCTCCATGTATCCGCTGTCGGAAATGGGCGCGCCGGCGGCGCTTCCCGCGTCGAACTGCTGGTAGTGGGTCGACTGGTAGAAGTGCGTGCCCGCCGGGTAGAGCTTCACGTTCGTAAAGCCCCGCTGCATCAGGATGCGCACGGCGTTATACGAGCGCACGCCGATGGCGCAGAAGGGGATGATGAGCTTGTTCCGGTCGAGCTCGCCGAGCCTTGTGCGCAGCTCCCCGAACGGAATATGAATGGAGCCGGGCAGCGGGAACGCCATGAGCTCGGCGTCCTCTCGGATATCCAGGAGGATCGCGCCCGGATTCTTTTCCACCGCGTCCCAGTCGCAGAAGGCGACTTTGCCGGTGAGGATGTTTTCCGCCACGAAGCCCGCCATATTAACCGGGTCCTTCGCGGAGGAGTAAGGCGGCGCGTATGCGAGCTCCAGCCTCGTGAGGTCCTCGACCCCCGCGCCCATGCGCAGCGCCACGGCGATGGTGTCCACGCGCTTGTCGACGCCGTCTCCGCCCACGACCTGCGCGCCGTAAATCTTTTTTCCGTCCATGGAGAAGAGGAGCTTGATCGTCAGCGGGACCGCGCCGGGGTAATAGCCCGCGTGCGAGTTCTGCGTGATGATGACGCGCTCGTAGTCCTTGCCCTTCACAAGGCCGCGCTTGACGAGGGTTTTCTCGTTCGCGCCCGTGCTCCCGGCGACGAGGTCGAAAATCCGGGCCACCGAGGTGCCCTGCGTGCCCGCGTAAGTGTCGCTCCCACCCGCGATGTTGTCCGCGGCGATGCGGGCCTGCTTGTTGGCGGGGCCCGCCAGGGGGACCATCGTGCGGTCCTTGAAATTGAAATCCTCCACCTCGGAGACGTCGCCGACGGCGTAGATGTCGGGGTCGGAGGTGCGCAGTGCCGCGTCCGTTTTGACGCCGCCGCGCGCGTTCATTTCGAGGCCGGCGGCCTTCGCGAGCTCCCCGTTCGGACGCACGCCGATGGCGAGGATCACGAGCTCCGCCGTGACGGTCTTTCCGCTCTTGAGGGTGATGTCCACGGCGCTTCCGGTGTCCTTGAAAGAGGACACGCCGTCGCCCAGATGCAGCTTCACGCCGTTTTGCGCAATGTTTTCGTGCAGCAGCTGCGCCATTTCATAATCCAGGGGCGCCATGACCTGGTCGACCATCTCGATGATGGAGACTTCCAGCCCGGCGTGGCGCAGGTTCTCGGCCATTTCCAGCCCAATGAAGCCGCCGCCGATGACGGCCGCCGATTTGACGCCGCGCTCGTCCGGGAGAGCGGCG
>DAOPLW010000004.1:0-19696 GCA_035391945.1 Oscillospiraceae bacterium
TATTCGTAATCGATGCTCACATTTTCCACGAAGGCCGCCGAGGTGGTATCTGCATCCGTATAGGACGCCAGAAGGTCATTGAGGACCGCGTCGAGCGCCGCCTTGTCGGACGCCGCGCCGACGGTCACGCCGCCGACCTTGAGCACATAGCTCTTCTCGACCTCCGTCACGAGGCTGTAGAGATAACTGTCGAACGAGGCGGAGGAGACATACTGGTCGCCCAGCACGCGGGTATAGCGGTACTCGGGCTGAACATCGAGCGTATAGTCGTAACCCAGGACCTGCGAGACTTCCGCCTCCACGCGCGCCACCGCGCTCTCAAAGACGCCCGTCTCTTCCACGCGGCCGATCTCCGTTCCGTTCACCGTGACGATGTAGGTCGGGTAGTAAAGATTGAAGTAAATGTAAATCGCGCCGACGGCCAGGGCGATCAGCAAAAAGAAAACCCTTCCCAGACGCAGGCGCGGCAGCGCAACCTCCAGCTGGCGCAGCGCATAACGCAGCGGACGGCTGCGGCGCGCCACATCGCCGGGAGCGGGCAGGACCGCCTCGGTCGGGAAGGGCATCGTTTCAGAAAGATCTGCAGGCTCCGCAAGGGTCTCCGCGCGGGCATGCACCGGTGTTCTGAGGATTTCGTCCATCCAATTGCCTCTCTCTATCTTGTCGCCATCCGGCGGCGGTATCGGTTACGAACAGCGCGCCCATTGTTACAGAGCGGCTAATAAAAATTACAAATTGTTACAACCATCATCTTACTCTTTTTCTCCCGGCCCGTCAACCCTTTTTTGGAATTTTCCCAAACGGAAATGAGGCTTGCAAAGCGGCGGCGGCACGTGTATGATAAAAAGGCTCGAATAAGGAGGAATTCCGTTTGCGTGAGGCGATTGAACGAATTTTAAACAGTGAAATGCGGCTGGCCACCGGATGCACGGAACCGGCCGCCATTGCGCTCTGCGCCGCCGTGGCGCGGCGGGCGCTGGGCGTTCCGGCGGAGAGCGTCCGGGTCTCGGCCAGCGGAAATATGGTCAAAAACGCCATGGCCGCCGGCATCCCCCATACGGACTGGACCGGCATCCGCGCGGCGGCCGCCATCGGCGCGGCCGGCGCGGACGCGGACGCGGGCCTCGAAGTCCTGGACCGCGCGGACGCGGCAATCCACGAGGCCGCAGGCGCGCTTCTCGCCGCCGACAAAGTGGCGCTCGCCCTCGCGGAGACGGATGAAAAGCTCTACATCGACGTCGCGCTCTCCGGCGGCGGACACACGGCCCGGGCCGTGATCGCCGGCGACCACGAGCGCGTGGTGCGCACGGAGCGGGACGGCGCGGTGCTCTTTTCCCTGGGCGCGCAGGAGGCGTGCGGCGTCACGCCGGAGTATATCCAGGAAACGCTTTCCGTCCGCGGTATCTGGGACTATGTACGCACCATGCCGCCCGAGGAGACGCCGGAAATCATCCTGCGCAGCATTGAAATCAACAGCGCCATCAGCCACGAGGGGCTTACGCACGATTACGGGCTCTGCATCGGCAAAACCCTGCAGGGGCACACGGAGCCGGACGGCGCGGGCACGGACCTCGCCACGTGCGCGATGTTTCTTACCGCCGGCGGCGCGGACGCGCGGATGGCCGGCGCACCGATGCCCGTGGTCTCCAACTCCGGCAGCGGCAACCAGGGCATCACCGCGACGATGCCCGTGGTGGCGGCCGCGCGCTTTTTGGCAAAGCCGCGCGGGGAGCTCCTGCGCGCCGTCACGCTCTCGAACCTCATACTTATTTATATTAAATCCAAGTTCGGTCGGTTATCCGCCCTCTGCGGCGCCACCGTCGCCGCGACCGGGGCGGCCTGCGGCATCACCTACCTCATGGGCGGCAGCCTGCGCGAAATCTCCTTTGCGATTTTCAACATGATGGGCAACGTCACCGGCATGCTCTGCGACGGCGCAAAGGCCGACTGCGCCTTAAAAATCTCGACCTGCGTGGGCGCGGCGGTTCAGGCGTCCAACATGGCCATGCACGGACTCCGCGTGGCGCGCACGGACGGCATCGTGGACGAGGACGTGGAACAGACCATCGAGAATTTTGCGCGGCTGGGCAGCCAAGGCAGCGCGCAGCTCGACCGCATCATTCTGGAGATCATGCTCGGCAAGGGGCGGGAGTCCCAAGCCGACTGAAAAAGGCTTGCCTTTTTCAGTCGGAAGGATTCCATGCGGGCCCACTTGCCGCAGTGGGGCCCCGCATGCGGGGCCCCACTGCGGCGGCGCATGTCCGCCTCCGTGACGAATCTAACTTGTATTTGCCGCCGCCGCGGCAAAACCCTGCCATGTCCATCCCCGCGCGACAGGCGGGCCGAAAAAATTCCCGCGTCCTTTCGCCGTGCGAAAGGACGCGGGAATTTTTTCGGCAATCAACGGGCATGCGGAAGACAAGGCTTCCGCACGGCCGTTCTGCGTATCAGGCAAAAAATAGAACAAGAGAGCGGTTACCCGCTCTCTTGTTCCTGGATCGGAGGATAGAATGAAAAGAAGCTTGACTCTTGCTCGATTATTAGTATATCCTCCGTTTGTTAAAAAACCTAGCGCCAGTTGTTACAAAAGTTTTAAGTTTTGCGGTTTTTTGAGGATAAATTGTTATTTTCTTCTTTCGCATCGGTCCGCAGGCCGCGAAAGAAGCCCTGCAGAAGCGCCTCGCATTCGTCGGCCAGAAGCCCTCCGAACAGGCGCGGGCGGTGGGGGAATCGCTCGGCAAAGAGGTTGACGACGCTCCCGCAGGCACCGTACTTCTCGTCCTTCACGCCATAGCGCACCTCGGCGATCCGGGCGTTTATGATCGCGCCCGCGCACATGGGGCACGGTTCCAGCGTGACATAGAGCGTCGCCTTCCAAAGCCGCCAGCCGCCCAGGCGTCGGCACGCCTCACCGATGGCCTCGATCTCCGCATGCGCCAGCGCGCTGCCGGTCTTTTCCCGGCGGTTGCGTCCCCGGCCGACGATTTCGCCGTCCCAGACGACGACGCAGCCGACCGGCACTTCGCCTTCCTCCCCGGCCCGGCGCGCGAGCGCAAGCGCCTCGCGCATGAAATCCTCGTGGGACATGCGCGTTAACCGCCGAGATACGCGCTGCGCACGGCGTCGTTGTCCAAAAGGGCGGCCGCCGTGTCGGCGAGCACGATGCGCCCCGTCTCCAGCACGTACCCGCGGTCGGCGATCGCCAGCGCCATGCTCGCGTTCTGCTCCACCAGGAGGATCGTCGTCCCGGCGCGGTTGAGTTCCTTGATGATGTCGAAAATCTGCTGCACCAGAAGCGGCGCGAGGCCCATGGAAGGCTCGTCGAGCATGAGCACCTTCGGATGGCTCATAAGCGCGCGGCCGATGGCCAGCATCTGCTGTTCGCCGCCGGAGAGCGTGCCGGCCACCTGGCGGCGGCGCTCCTTGAGACGCGGAAAGCGTTTGAAGACGTTCTCCATAGCGCCCGGGATCTCGGCGGGCCTGCTGAGGTAGGCGCCCATCTCCAGATTTTCCTCCACGGTGAGCTTGAGGAAAATGCGCCGCCCCTCGGGCACATGGGCAAGGCCCCGGCCCACGAGCTGAAACGCGGGAAGGCCGCCCACGTCCTGGCCCATGAAGACGACGCTTCCCGTCTTGCTGTGCAGAAGGCCCGAAACGGTTTTGAGGATCGTGCTCTTGCCCGCGCCGTTGGCGCCGATGAGCGTGACGATCTCGCCCTGCTTGACCTCAAAGGAGACGTTTTTGATGGCGTGGATGTTGCCGTAATAGACGTTGATGTCCGTCACCTTTAACATGCGCTACGCCTCCTTCTTGCCGAGGTAGGCCTCGATCACGACCGGGTTGCGCTTGATCTCCTCCGGCGCCCCCTTGGCGATGATCCGGCCGTAGTTGAGCACCGCGATGCCCTCGCAGATGCCCATGACAAGGTTCATATCGTGCTCGATGAGCATGATCGCGATCTGGAAGGTGTCGCGGATCTTGCGGATGTTCTCCATGAGTTCGCCCGTCTCCGACGGGTTCATCCCGGCGGCCGGTTCGTCCAGCAGGAGGAGCGCGGGGTTCGTCGCGAGCGCCCGGACGATCTCCAGGCGGCGCTGCGCGCCGTAGGGCAGGCCTCCGGCCGGCACTTCGCCGAGGTCCTGCATGTCGAAGATGGACAAAAGCTCCAGGGCGCGCTCCCGCGCGATCCGCTCCGCGCGCCAGTAGCCGGGCAGGCGGAAAATCGCGCCGGCGGTGGTGTAGTCCATCTCGTTGTGCAGGCCGATGAGGACGTTGTCGAGCACCGGCAGATTTTTGAAGAGGCGGATGTTCTGGAAGGTGCGCGCGATGCCCGCGCGGTTGACCTGCTCGGTGGTAAGGCCGCGGGTGTTTCTGCCGTCCAGCAAGATTTTCCCGCGGCTCGGCCTATACACGTTTGTGAGAAGATTGAAAACCGTGGTCTTGCCCGCGCCGTTGGGGCCGATCAGCCCCGCGATCTCGGTGCGCCCGATGGTGACGTTGAAGTCGTCCACGGCGGTCAGGCCCCCGAAGTCGATGCCCAGTTCGCTGACTTCGAGCACCGGCGTTTTGTCCTTGTCCCTCTGGGGGATCAAGGGAGCCTGGAGGTTTTTGGAGAAAGGATTCATGTTCATACAGCATCCTCCCCCTTCTTCCCGCCGCCCGAGAAGCGGTTCAAAACACCTTTGAGTATCCGGGAGAGCGAGAAGTCATAGGTCCCCATGAGGCCCGAGGGCTTAAAGATCATCACGACGACAAGGAGCAGGGCATAAAGCACCATGCGGTAGTCGGCAAACGCGCGCAGCAACTCCGGCAGCCAGGTCAGGCCGATGGCCGCCAGCACGGAGCCGATCATGGAGCCCATGCCGCCGAGCACCACCATCACCAGGTAGTCCACGGATTTCATAAAGGCAAAGTTGGACGGGTCCAGGATCCGCAGATAATGGGCGTAGAGCCCGCCGGCCACGCCGGCGAAAAACGCGGAGAGCGCGAAGGCCATCGTCTTGTAGTACGTCGTCTTGATGCCGCAGGCCTCCGCCGCGATCTCGTTTTCCCGGATGGAGAGGATCGCGCGTCCGTGGCGGGATTTCATCAGGGTGTGGATCACAAAGAGCGTGATGACCACGCAGATATACGTCCAGGTCACGGTGGTGTGCTTCTCGATGCCGCCGAGTCCGAAGGCGCCGCCGGTAAAGTCCAGGTTCAGCAGGATCACGCGGATGATCTCGCCGAAGCCCAGCGTGATGATGGCCAGATAGTCGCCGCGCAGGCGCAACGCCGGCAGCCCGATGATAATGCCGAAGATGCTCGCCATGATGCCGCCCAGGAGCAGCCCGATGGGAAATTCGATATTTGCCGGCAGGTTCACCCCCAGCGTAAAGAGCGCGGAGGTATAGGCGCCCACGGCCATAAAGCCCGCATGGCCCAGCGGCAGCTGGCCGAGATAGCCCGTCGCCAGGTTCAGGCTCACGGCCATGATGATGTTGTAGCCGATGGGGATGAGCATGTTCGCCTGGTAGCGGTTTAGGACCTTATGATTGATGAGCGCCATTATAACCAGATAGAGCGCGACGACAAGCACCGTATTGAGGAGGTAGGTAAAGCGCCTGTCGTCCAGCAGTGATTTCTTTTTCACCATAGCCCGGCCCTACACTTTCTCGTTGAACGGCCGACCGAGGATTCCCGTCGGCCTTATCACCAGCACCAGGATCAGAATGCCGAAGACGACCGCGTCGGTCAGGGTGGAAGAAATGTAGGCTTTGGTGAAGCTCTCGGCAAGCCCGATGGCAAGGCCGCCGATCACCGCGCCGGGAATGGAGCCGATGCCGCCGAGCACAGCGGCCACAAAGGCCTTTAGGCCCAGCATGTTGCCCATCGTGGGCTGGATCTGCGAGTAGGAGCAGCAGTAGAGCACCGCGGCCACGGCCGCGAGCGCCGAGCCGACGAAAAACGTGAAGGAGATGGTCCGGTTGACGTTGATGCCCATGAGCTGGCTCGTCTCATTGTCTTCGGACACCGCGCGCATGGCCTTGCCGGCGCGGGTGCGCGTGACCAGTACGGTGAGGCCCAGCATCATGACGATGGACACCCCGATGGTAACAAGCGTGACCACCGAGATGTGGAGGCTCCCCAGCGAAACGCTGCCGGGGAAAATATTGGTGAACATGCGGGGCGTGGCGGAAAAAATGAGCTGCATCAGGTTCTGGAGCAGCAGGGAAATGCCGATGGCCGTAATGAGGAGCGAAAGCCGCGCGGAGTTGCGCAGGGGCTTATAAGCCACCTTCTCGATGACCATGCCGAGCACCCCGCAGAAGAGTACGGCAAACAGCACCGCAAGGACCGGGTGCACGCCCTGTTTGGCAATGGCGTACCAAACGCAGTAGGAGCCGACCATAATGATGTCACCATGGGCGAAGTTGATAAGCATGACGATGCCGTAGACCATGCTGTAGCCCAGGGCAACGAGGGCATAGATACTGCCGATCTGCACGCCGTTAATCAGTTGTGAGAGTAATAGCATGGCGGTTCAGTCCTTTATCTGTGTGAAAATATGCAATTCGTCTGGGCCAGTTGCCTGGATAACGCAATGCCGGGCGCGCGAAACGGGAACGCGCGTCCGGTCCGCCGGGCCGGCAGCCGAAGGTTCCCCCGGCGAAAAGCATTACGCGGCGGGGCAGAGGATCTCTGCCCCGCCGGTGCCGTTTTGAGGTGCGCTTTGATTAATACTTGCCGACCAGCTTGTAAGCGCCGTCCGTGATCTGGATGATGGCGCAGGTCTTCTGCGGGTTGTTGTTCTCATCGTAAGTGACGTGGCCGGTCACGCAGTCCATATCGGTGGCGGCCATGGCGTCGATGATCGCCTGGCGGCACTCGTCGGAGCTGTCGATCGTCATGGTTTCGGAGACCTTATCCATGGCGCTGCAGAGGATCATCGCGGCATCGTAGCCCAGCGCGGCCAGCGCGTTCGGGGTCTCGCCGTAGGTGTCCTGATAGCTCTTGAGGAAGCTCTGGACGAGCTCGCTCGGGTCTTCGGTGGAATAGTGGTTTGCGAAGTACATGCCTTCCAGCACGCTCGTGTCGACACCGTCGATGGCGAGCACGCCGTCCGTGCCGTCAACGCCCAGGAGGGTGGTCTCAAGGCCGACCTGCTTGACCTGGGTGGCGATCATATAGACCGTGTTGTAATAATCGGGTACGAACAGACAGTCGGGGCTCTTGCTGGCGATGTTGGTCAGCTGGGTCTTGAAGTCCGAGTCGCCCTTGCCGTAGCTCTCGGTGGCGACGATCTCAAGCCCGTTCTCCTCGGCGGACGCGACGAAAGACTCATAAAGGCCCGTAGAGTAGGCGTCGGAATTGTTGTAGATAACGGCCGCGGTCGTATAGCCCTGGGAGACGGCGAAGTTCACCATCGTGGAGCCCTGGAACGGATCCAGGAAGCAGGAGCGGAACATGTTCTTGCCGTAGCTGGTGACGTCCGGATGCGTGGCGGTACCGGTGATCATCGGAACGTTGTCGGTCGCAGAGATCTGGGCAACGGCGATGGTCGGGGTGCTCGTCACGGAGCCGATGATGGCGACGACGTCGTCGGATGTGGTCAGCTTGTTGTAGGCGTTGGTGGCTTCGGTGGCGTCGCCCTTATCGTCGTAGATCACGAGCTCGACCTGGCGGCCGCCTATGCCATCGTTGCTGTTGAGGGTGTCGACATACAGCTTGACGGCGTCACGGACGGCGATGCCGTAGGTGGCGACGTCGCCGGTCAAGGGGGCAATGACGCCGACCTTGATGGGATCGCTGGGCGCCTCGCTGGGGGACTCGCTGGCGGGCGTTTCGCTGGCGGGCGTCTCCGTCTTGGTGCAGCCGGCCAGAAGCGCGAAACACATCACAAACACAAGAGCCAGCGCAAGGATGCGGTTCTTTTTCATTAACTTTTACCTCCGATCCATTTTTGGGGCAATTAGGGGTCAAAAAGGCGCGGGTGAGCTCCATGCCTTTAAGATGTTGACAATTATACCGAAACCGGCCGAAATTGTCAACCTCACTTTTGCCAAAATGCACAGAACTTTCCGCTGCCTCCATCGTCATTTTACCCAGATTTTTAACAGTTTCTTAATATTTGTTCGCGCCTAGGTCAAAAAGCCGCCGTTGGGGCTGAGAATTTGTCCGGTTATGAAGGACGCGCGCTCCGACGCGAGGAAGCAGACCGCCTCCGCGACCTCCCCGGGCGTACCCAGGCGGCCCAGCGGCGTCTCCTCCTCCAGCGCCTCCCGGTCCGCCCTGGAAAGTGCCGCGTTCATGTCCGTGTCGATGACGCCCGGCGCCACGCAGTTGACGGTGATGCCGGACGGGCCCAGTTCTTTCGCCAGAGCCTTCGTCAGGCCCACCACGGCCGCCTTGGACGCCGAATAGGCCACCTCGCAGGAGGCCCCCGCAAGGCCCCAGATCGAGGAGACCGTCACGATCCGCCCGCTCTTCCGGTGCAGCATGCCGGGCAGGACCGCCCGGCAGCAGCGATAGGTCCCGTCCGCGTTCACAGCGAAAATACGCCGCCAGATCTCCTCCGTCGTGTCTCCGAAGAGACCCTGCCACGCCACGCCGGCGCTGCATACCAGAATGTCAATCTGGTAATATTTTTGCAACACTTTGTCAACCATATCCCGCACCTCTGCGGCGCTCGCCACATCGGCGCGGAACGCCTCCGCACGGCAGCCGGCGGCGGAGAGCTCCGCCGCGAGCGCGAGCGCCGCCTCTTCCGCGCGGCAGTAGCCGATCGCCACGTCGCAGCCGTCCGCGGCAAGGCGGCGGGCGACCGCCGCCCCGATGCCCCGGGAAGCTCCGGTGACCAGCGCAACCCGTCTCATTGCAATGCGCCTCCATTCAAAATGAAATAACGAGCGAGCCCCGCAAAGCGCGTCCGCGGGAACCGGCATGTCCGCCGAATGCCCCGCAAGGGGCAAGGCGGCCGCGGCAAGAACAGCGGTGGCGGCCCGCCGAAGGCGGAACCGACCGGCACGCCGGGCAGAACAGCCGCTCTACAGCCATCCACAGCCCGGCGGAGGAGTCTTTCAGGCTTCTCCGCCAGACTGCGGGGCATTTTTTGAACCCGCGTGAAACGGTTCAAAAAACGCCTTTATGGAACACGGAAGACAATCCTGATGGTTTTCTTTCACAACAGCTTTCTTTCCGGACCGCCGCGCCCCCGTCCAGGGGGCGGCAGACTGGAACCCGCCGCTTTGCGGCCATTTTACCACAGTCCATTTCCCCGCGCAAATTTTTCCCTCTTGCGCGAACGGTATGCTTCTGCTATAATACACGGTGTTAATAATTTTTATTATGAATTATTTGAAGGAGGCATTCGGGATGGAGACGTCACGGCTGCGCGGCGAACTGATTTCCTCCCTGGCGGAGCTATACGGCCTGAAAGCATTTTCGACGCTGCTGGAATTCGTGCAGGGCGAACTGCGGGTCCTTTACTGCGTGGCGCAGAATCCGGACCGCGCCGTCACGCCCTCTCTGCTCTCGGACTCGCTGGGTCTCTCCCGGCCGCGCATCACGGCCGCGCTGGCCTCCCTGCGGAAGAAGGGCCACTTGGCGATGGAGGTCTCGGAGACCGACCGACGGCGCATGCTCGTGACGCTCACGCCGGCGGGCGCGGCCCTGCTGCGCGAGAAGCAGGCGGGCGTGATGCAGTATTTCGACCGGCTGGTACGCGGCCTCGGCGAGGCAAACGTGCACGAGCTCTCGCGGCTCATCGCGCTGTGTGTGACGGTCATGGACGGAGACGGCACGCGGAACCCCGAGTCCCCCCTGCGCACAGACCTCCTGTAGCCGCGCGGCGGCCCGCTCCGGCGGGTTCCTTTCTGCAGGAAACATGACGGTTCCGGCCGGAAGCCGGCGCCGTTTTTCCGCATCCGCCCGCGCCGAGGGCGGGGCGTCCGTTTCTCGCCGCGCGGCGGCCAAGTTTATTGATGCGGGGTGTCCCATGGAACCATACATATCTCTCGAAAACGTACAGAAGCATTACCGGATGGGCGAGGTGGTGATCCCCGCGCTCTCCGGCGCCACGTTCGAGGTCGGGCAGGGCGAATTCGCCGTTATCGTCGGCCCCTCCGGCGCGGGCAAAACGACGATCTTGAACCTCCTGGGCGGCATGGACGCCTGCGACGGCGGGACGATCCGCGTGGACGGCGCCGAGGTGTCCGGTTTCTCCCGCAAGGAACTGACGTCCTACCGGCGTTACGACATCGGCTTCGTCTTCCAGTTCTACAACCTCGTGCAGAACCTCACGGCGCTGGAGAACGTGGAGTTGGCGGCTCAGATCTGCCGGAGCTCGCTGGACGCCGCCGAGGTCCTCGCCCGGGTGGGGCTCTCGGAGCGCACGGGTCATTTCCCCGCCCAGCTCTCCGGCGGCGAGCAGCAGCGCGTGGCCATCGCCAGGGCGCTGGCGAAAAGCCCCAAGCTCCTCCTCTGCGACGAACCGACGGGGGCACTCGACTACGCCACGGGCAAGGAAGTGCTGCGGCTCCTGCAGGACACCTGCCGCCAGAACGGCATGACCGTCGTGGTCATCACCCATAACAGCGCCGTCGCGCCCATGGCGGACCGGGTCATCCGCGTAAAAAACGGCGCGGTCGCGCAGGTGACGCGCAACGCGCACCCGGCCCTGGCCGCAACCATCGAATGGTGAGCCCTTCCCGGGGCGAAAAAGCCCGAACGGGCGGATTGGTGCGTGAACGCTCTTGACAAAGGCTCTTTTCCTGGACTTCCTGCGGGAGATCAAAAACACCCGCAGCCGCTTTTTCTCCATCTTCATCCTCATCGCGCTGGCCACGGCTTTTTTCTCCGGCCTGCGCGCCACCGCGCCCGACATGCACCTGACCGCCGATTCCTATTTCGACGACCGGAAGCTCATGGATGTGCGTATTCTCTCCACGCTCGGACTCACCGACGAAGACATCGCCGCGCTCGCCGCCACGGACGGCGTGGAGGCGGCCGAGGGCGCCTTTACCATCGACGCGGTCGCCCTGGACGGTGGAAACGAACTCGTGGTGAAGGTCCACTCTCTCTCCCCCTCAGGGATGAACGCACCCGTTCTTGTAGAAGGCCGGATGCCGCAGGCGGCGGACGAGTGCGTGGCGGAGCCGGCGCTTCTTACCAAGCTCGGCATTTCGCTCGGGGACACCGTCACCCTCCAGACCGGCGAGGGCGACTACGCGGACGCGCTGCGCTGCGAGACCTTCACCGTCGTGGGCACCGTCCAGAGTCCGCTGTACATCTCGCGGGAGCGCGGGACCTCCACGCTCGGCACCGGGACGGTGGCGGCTTATCTGCTGCTCCCCGCGGAGGCCTTCGACATGGACAGCTACACCGAGGCCGACCTGCGCCTTACCGGCGCGGCGGATCTCGCATGCTATTCGGACGCCTACGAGGACAAGGTAGACGATTTTCTCACCGCGCTCGAGCCGCTTGCGGACACACGCGCCGCGCTGCGCGAAAAAAATGTCCGCACGGAGGCGGAGGAGGATCTTCAGGACGGCTGGGACGACTACAACGAGGCGAAGACCGAGGCCGACGAAAAGCTCGCCGACGCCTGGCAGGAACTCGCCGACGCGCGCGTGATCCTCGACGACGGCTGGGCGGAATATCACGACGGCGTCGAGACGCTCAAGCAGGAGACGGCGGACGGCCAGGCCGATATCGCCGAGGCCGAGGCCGAGCTCGCCGACACGAAAGCCGAGCTGGACGAGGGCGAAGAGAGTTACCTGGACGGCCAGGCGGAGCTTCAGAGCGGCGAGGCGGATTACGCGGACGGGCTCTCCGAATATGAAACTTCCCTCCAGGAGTACGAGGAGGGACTTCGCGCCTATGAAGACGGCGCCACCGAGCTCGCGGACGCGAAGGCCGAGCTGGACGACGCGAAAGCACAGCTGGACGACGCGAAAGCGGAGCTTAGCGGCGCCCAGGAGGAATTTGCCGCCGCCCGCGCGCAGCTGGACGACGCCGAGGCGCAGTACGAGGCCGGCCTTTCGAATTTCAACGCTCTCATGGACGGCCTCGTCCAAACGCTCGCGGCGCCTCCGCTCTCCCTTTCCGTCACCGCGGACGAACTGCTGGACCCCAGCTGGGACTGGGACGCGACGGGGACAGGCGCCGTGGCGGAGGCCTACCTCGCCGCCGCGGTCCCGGGTTACGACGGCTCCGTCCCCGCGGGCGTCTACCTACGCGGCGCGAAGGCGCAGCTCGACGACGCGCGCGCGCAGCTCGACGCGAACTGGGACGAGTATTACAGAGGCCGGCAGGACTACCGCGAAGGCCTTGCCGAGTATCAAAACGGCCTGGCGGAATACAAGGACGGCCTGCAGCAGTATGAGGACGGCCTCGCCGAGCTCGAGGATTCCAAGGCGGATCTGGACGAGGCCGCCGAGGCCCTCGCGGACGCGAAGGCCGAACTAGAAAACGCGCGGGAGGAGCTCGACGACGGCTGGGCGGACCTCGCCGACTCCCGCGCGGGCCTGGACGACGGCTGGAGGCAATACGAGGACGGCCTGACCGAGGTGGAAGACGCAAAGGCCCAGCTTCTGCAGGAGACGGAGGGCGCGAAAATGGACCTCGCCGAGGCGCTGGACGAACTTCAGGACGGCGAGAACGATTACGCAGACGGCCTTTCGGACTACGAGGAATCGAAAGCCGAAACGGAGGAGTCCCTCGCGGACGCTCTCCTGGAGCTGGGCGACGCGCAGTCCGAGGTCGACGGCATCGACGCGGGCAAGTGGTACCTTCTCGGCCGCGACTCCAACCCGGGCTACGCCGGCTACGGCATGGACGCGGACCGGATGAGCAGCCTCGCCAGTCTCTTCCCTCTCATCTTTTTCCTCGTGGCGGCGCTCGTGTGCCTGACGACGATGACCCGCATGGTCGATGAACAGCGCACGCAGATCGGGGTGCTGGGGGCGCTCGGCTACGGCCGTTTCGCCATCGCCTCAAAGTACATGGGCTACGGTCTGATCGCGAGCGTGGGCGGGAGCGCGGTCGGCATCACGGCCGGCTGTCTCGGCCTCCCGGAAGTCATCTACACGGCCTGGCAGGCGCTCTACACCCTGCCTCCGCTCCAATTTACCGCCGACTGGGGCAGCTGCCTCTTCGCCCTCTCCGCCGCCGTTTTCTCCACGGCGGTCGCCAGCCTCGCGGCCTCCTTCGCCGCGCTCTCGAGCGTCCCGGCCACCCTCATGCGCCCGCGCGCCCCCCGCGCCGGCAAGCGCGTCTTCCTCGAGCGCGTCGGTTTTATCTGGAAGCGTCTGAGCTTCACCCGGAAGGTCACCATGCGCAATCTGTTCCGTTACCGGCGCCGTTTCTTCATGACGGTCCTGGGCATCGGCGGATGCACCGCGCTCATCGTCGTGGCATTCGGCCTGCGCGACTCGATCTTTTCCATCATGGACATCCAATATGACGAGCTCTTCCACTATCGCTACGAGGCCGTCCTCGACGACGGCATCACGCAGGACGAACTGGACACCGTCTCCGGCGTCCTGGAGGCCGAAAACAGCCTGGTTCCCGACTGGGCCTTTATGCGCATGTCCAGCGTCACGCTCGAAGGCGCGGAGGGCTCCCTCACGGCAACGCTCGTCGTCGGCGACGCGGCGGACATCACGCGCTTTATCACGCTGCGCGACCGGGGGAGCGGCGACACCGTGCCGCTCACCGACAAAGGCGCGGTTCTCACCGAAAAAGCCGCGGAGCTTCTGGGCGTCTCGGTCGGGGACACGCTCGTCCTGGACGACGACGGCCGCGTAACCGTCACGGTCGCCGGCATCACGGAGAACTACACCCTGCACTATCTCTACATGACGGACGCGTATTATGCATCCGTCCGCGGCAGCGCAGAGACGCCCAACGCGGTCCTCTTCACCTGCTCCGAGGACACGTCCGAAGCCGGCGATGCGGCGAGCGCCGCGCTTCTCGCCTGCGACGGCGTCACCGCCGTTTCGAGGATGGACAACATCCGCACCATCATGGAGGAGAGCGTCTCCGTCGTGGACTACGTGGTGGTGCTCATCACGCTCTCCGCCGCGGCGCTCGCGTTCGTGGTGCTCTACAACCTCACCAACATCAACATCACCGAGCGGCTGCGGGAGCTGGCGACCATCAAAGTGCTCGGTTTTTACGACAGCGAGGTTTCCGCCTACGTCTCCCGCGAGAACCGCATCCTGACCGTCTTCGGCGTCCTCGCCGGCCTTCCGATGGGGTTCCTGCTCCACCACTGGGTCATCCGGACGGTGGAGATCGATTTTCTCATGTTTGGCCGCAGCGCCAGCACGCGCAGCTATGTCTTCGCCGCCGGGCTCACGCTTCTTTTCGCCCTGCTCGTCGAAGTCGCCACCCACGGGCGGCTCAAAAAGATCGACATGGTGGAATCCCTCAAAACGGTGGAATAAATATCAGGGAAGGGCCGCGGCGCGCAAAGCGCGCCGCGGCCCTTCCCTGATTCGCTCTCTCTTGCCGGCGGGCGCCTTCCCTGTTACAATGGAGCAAACGGAGGGAGGCGAGCCGGATGCCGGAGCGTGACAAGCCGACGCGGGAGGAAATCGAGCAGACTCTGCTGGATGTCTTTTTCGATTCTATGAGGAACCTCGTCGGGAAGGACGCCGCGCGCGGCGCTTTGTTCTCCGCCCGTCATTTTCTCAAAACGAATGAGGCAAAAAAGCGCTTGCTTTTGTCCCTGCGCCGCGAATATGCCGTCATGATGGTCAACAAGACACTGAAGGACGTCCCCGTCCGAATCAGTTATCCGGAGCTTGGTTTCTGGGTCGTTTCCGGAAGCGTGCGTCTCAACCCCTGTATTCTCTGCCTTTCTCTCGCAGAGACACGGGCGGGAGATACCGCACTTCTCCTTTCCGCCTACGCGAAGGAGGGTATCATCAAGCAGCATACGGCTGAAACGTTTCTGGCGCAGTTTGGGGCAAAGCTGCAAACCGCCGCAGGCGCGGCACTTGTTTCCGCGGAGCAAACGGAGGGAGGCGGCGCGGATGCCGGAGCATGACAAGCCGACGCGGGAGGAGATCGACGAAAAGCTGGCGCAGGCGCTTGCGGCGTTTACCGGGCGTTTCGCCGGGCGGGACGCCGCGCGCAGCGTATTAACTTCGGCCAGGCGCAAAAACACCGTTGAGGTGCACAGAGCGTTTTCTCTGCCGTTCGGCCCGGAATATGCCCTGCCGCTGCTGCGGCAGGCCGTGTTCCAAGCAGATACGCAGCGAATGGAAGCGTATGAGAACGGCTGGCTGCTCTACCGCCTCACAGCAGAAAATCTCTGTCTTTTATACGTCGAGATCGCCGAATCTCAGGGCAAAAATGCGGTCCTCAACATTTCCGCCTATGCAAAGGAGGGCCTGATCCGGCAGCACACCGCCGAGAAATGTGCCGCCGACTTCGAGCAGACGGCCGGACGCGTATTCGGCAGGCTGCTTCCGCCTCCCGGTTAGCTTTCCATATCCGTTATGTCGATGACCCATTCGCCCAGCCGCTCCCCTAGCGTCCCTCCGCCCATGCCGCCCACGAACCCTAATACAAGCGCTCCAACAGCTGGTCCAACAAGAGGCGAAATCAAAAATCCGATTTTTGCGCCCGCCATCGCTCCATATTTCGCGCCCACGAGGGTGCCGGTCCAACGGCCCATGATGCTGCAGGCGGTCGAGGCCGAGGCTTTGCCGAGCTTCCCGTCCGCGTCGTTCAGATCATCCTGCATAGTGGCGAGAAGTTCCAGCGCGTCAAGCGTTACGCCGTAGGCCAGCAGCACCCGGCCGCCGAGGCGTACCCTTTTCGCTTTTCCTTCCATCGCCTGGAATATGCGGTATGTGGCCTCGGTGACCTGCACATAGTGCTGCGACCCAAAAGGCGAAAACACGGATCCCGCATCGTATAGCCGGGGCGACGCGCCGGAGCCGGACGCATCCTTTGCAAGCTGCCGTGCGGTATCCGCGATCTGAAACGTGGAATCCGCAAGAGAAATGCCGTTCTGCAGTGCTTTAATCACCCGCAGGCGTGGAAAAGATTCTGTCGCCAGCTATTCCAGAAAGCGGCTGCGCGCCTCGCTGGTCTTCGGGCCGTAAACGCCGTCCTGCGCGAGGTTTCCGAACCCCAGCCGGCCGAGTGCCTCCTGCAGCGCGAGCACCTTTCCCCGCTCCAGCGGCGTGTACCATTTGAGCCGCTCGATCTGGCACCCCAGCGAAAAGGGAAGAAACACCCCGCAGCGGCTGAGCTCGTCCGCGGCGGCGCGCAGATTCGCCGCGCTTTGATCCGTCAGATAATCCCCTTCGCGCGCGGCCTCCTCCAGATCCCGCGCCATGCCCTCCGCGACGCCGCGCAGCCCTTCGCGGACCGCGGCGGCAAAGGACGAGCCTCCGTAACGCGTCAGGGAAACGGAGGAGCCGACCGCTTTCCGTCACAGGTAATCGATATGATCCTCCGAGCAGACGGCATAGCCGCCCGCGCCGGAAAAGCTGTCCGGGCTGGTCTGGTAGAGGTGCTTATTCCACACGTCCTCCAAAAAACCCAGGCCGCCCGCGCCGCACAGCTCCGCGAGAAAATTTTGTTTCGTTTCGTCCGCACCCGCGGCCGAGGACACGCCCCAGCGCAGCGTTTCCTGCACGAGCGACTCCCGCTGGAAACCGGAGAGCGGACCGAACCCGGAGGAAAGCAGAGCTTCGGCCCGGTCGACGTCCGCGTCGCCGGCCCGGGATTTCGTTCCCGTTTCAGAAGCGGAGAGCGACAGGATGGCGGCACATTCGTCCGCATTGCCGCAGAAAGGCGAGACGAGCGCGGCGCCGCCGGAGAGCGTTTCGACCAGATTCAGCGCATTCATGCGATTGCGCGCCGGAACATAGCGGATGATGCGCGCGTGCGCCTTCAGGTCGTCGCAGAGGACGTCGATCGTCTCCCGGCACCGTCCGGCGAGCGCTTCCAGGGCCTCATAATACCGCCATCCGGAGACGTCCCGCATAAATGGCGCGAGCAGGAGGTCTTCGTTAAGCGCTTTGAAATAGGGAAGCGTTCCGACGGTTCCGCCCGCCGCCGCGGCTTCTTTCGACATATGCCGCCCCTCGTTCCGTCAGGAAAGCAGGACAGGGCGCGCAGCCCGGGCGCGCGGCTTATCCCCTGCCTGCGGGCGCTTCGGCGGAAAAGTTGTACTCTTCCATGCAACCGCGGCGGAAGGGCCGGGGCGCGCAAAGCGTGCCCCGGCCCTTCCTTTCTCTTTCCCTGCCGGGCGAGGTAAATCTTCCCATTCTTGCGCCGGCGGCGCATGTTTACAGGATCATGCTTGAAATTTCCCATAAAACGGGGTAGAATACTTTACTGCAACTTTCCCATCCCCCGCCGAGAGGAGTATCACAATGAAAATTCAAAATGAGCGAGGCGAGATTCACATCACCGGCGAGGTCTTCTCCATCGTGACCGGTCTCGCCGCCACGAGCTGTTTCGGCGTGAAGGGCATGGCCTTCCGCTCGAAGACCGACGGGCTCGTCCACCTCCTGCGCCGCGAGGCAATGAGCAAGGGCGTCCACCTCACTTACAACGACGACGGGACCGTCTCCATCGAACTTCATATCATCGTCGAACACGGCGTGAACCTCATCGCCGTCTGCCGGGCCATCATGGGGCAGGTGCGCTACATCGTCAGCCGTACCACCGGCGTCGAGGTCCGCGAGGTCAACGTCTGCGTCGACGGCATGCTCAGCCACTAAATACCGCGCTGAAAGGAACGAATCAACATATGAGAACCACCATTGACGGCGCGGCATTCGGGCAGATGATTCTCCATGCCGCAGCCTCGATCAATGCCCAGAAACAGAGCATCAACGACCTGAACGTATTCCCTGTGCCGGACGGCGACACGGGGACCAACATGAGCCTCACCATCGGCACCGCCGCCGCCGAACTGAAAAAGCAGCCCCTCCCCGCCGTGAGCCGCGCGGCGGAGGTCACCGCCTCCGCCCTTTTGCGCGGCGCCCGGGGCAATTCGGGGGTCATCCTCTCGCTCCTCTTCCGCGGCTTTTCCAAAGCCGTGAAGGACCGGGGCGAAATCGACGGCGGGGCGCTTGCCGCCGCCTTCAGCGAAGGCGTCACCACCGCCTACGGCGCGGTCATGAAGCCCGCCGAGGGCACCATTCTCACCGTTTCGCGCCTGGCCGCCAAGCGCGCCGTCGAGGCCGCCGCGGAGAACGCGTCGGCGGAGTACGTGCTCGTCGAGTGCATCGCCGCGGCCAAGGCCGCGCTCGCGGAGACCATCAATCAGAATCCCGTCCTGAAAAAAGCCGGCGTCATCGACGCGGGCGGCAAGGGCTATGTCATCATTCTCGAGGGCATGCTCGCGGCCCTGCGCGGCGAAGCGATGCCGGAGGCGGCCCCGGAGGGCGCCGCGCCCGCGCGCGAGAAGGCCGATTTCGCCGCCTTCGACGGCGGAGACATCCGCTTCGGCTACTGCACGGAATTTATCGCCCAGCGCAAGAATCAGAAGGACCCGCGCCTTTTGCGGGCCTTCCTGAGCGAACTGGGCGACAGCCTTGTGCTCGTGGACGACGAGGAGATCATCAAGGTCCACGTCCACACCAACCACCCGGGCCGCGTCCTGGAGGAGGCGCTGGGCTACGGCTCCCTTCTGACCGTCAAGGTCGAAAACATGCGCGAGCAGCACACGGAGATCCTCGAGGCGGAGGTCGCCTCCGAGAGCGACGAACCGGCCGAGCCGGAAAAAAAGTACGGTTTTGTCGCCGTGTGCGCCGGCGAGGGCCTTGCGGCGGTCTTCACGGACCTCGGCTGCGACGGCATCATTCAGGGCGGCCAGACCATGAACCCCTCCACCGAGGATATTCTCAAGGTCATCGAGCGCACGCCTTCGGAGATCGTGTATGTCCTGCCCAACAACAAAAACATCATCATGGCCGCCGAGCAGTGCATCCCGCTGGCGCACCGCCGGGTGATCGTGGTGCCCACCAAGACCGTGCCGCAGGGCATCGCCGCGATGCTCGCGGTCTGCATGGAGAGCGACGAGGAGGCCAACACCGCCGCCATGCTCGCCGCCGCAGAAAAGGTCAAAACCGCCCAGATCACTTACGCCGCCCGCGATTCCGAGTTTGACGGCGCGGACATTCACGCGGGCGATTACCTCGCACTTCTCGGGGGCCAGCTCTTCGGGACCGACCGATCGATCCAGGCGCTTCTCACGAAACTCGCCGCGCACCTCGCCGAGGGCAGACCGGAATTCATCAACATCTTCTACGGCGAGGACGTCTCCGCCGAGGATGCCGAATCCGCCCGCAGGATTTTCGAGGCGGCCTGCCCGTCCGCCGAGCTGGGCGTCCTCTCCGGCGGCCAGCCGGTCTACTACTATACCATTTCCGCCGAATAGCGCCTCCGCGTCCGCGGGGGGCAGACTTTCGGAAGCCCTCGGACAAACATGCGCGGCCCGCGGGCCGCGCCGCAGATCGCCCGGGGCGGAAACCGCCCTGGGCGTCTGATTTTAGAAAGAAGGTCCTCTCCATGCCCTACGATTTTGAGACGCTCCATCCCCGCCACAACATGGGAGCCGAAAAGTGGCTCTCGCTCACCGCTTCGCCCTTCGCGGGGGAGGACATCATCCCCTTCTCGGTGGCGGATATGGAGTTTTCGGCGCCGCCCTGCGTCGCGGAGGCGCTGCACGAGGCCGTGG
>DAOPLW010000005.1:0-5476 GCA_035391945.1 Oscillospiraceae bacterium
TCTTTCCACGCGCGGACGCTCTCGCCGCGCAGGAAGGCCGCCGCTTCGCCCGTCATGGCCGGTTTCCCGGCGCCGTGCGCTTCTCCAGCGCCCGGCAGCTCGTTTCAAGGAGCGCGCGCGCCCGGCGGAGCGTTTCGGCATCCGGCGCCTCGGCCATGAGGCTCTCGGCGAGCGTGAGGGTCAGGGAGGCTTCCAGCACCTCGTCGTAGTACATACCCTCGCGGTTGTAGTAGAGCGCGGTCTCGGCCAGGTCGCGCGCGGCGGCCCAGTCGCCTGCGCGCCGCGCGGCGGCGGCCGCCGCCGCACCCGCGCGTGCGTGAAGGAGGTATCCCTCGTCGGTGCTTCCGGCGGTCTTGTCCGCCTCGAGGCAGCCGAGGCAGTCCCCCCAGCGCTTCTCGCGAAAAGCTCTGCGCGCGTCGTCCAGGCCGTCGGGGACGGACCCGTTGGAGAGGCCCGCCTCGGAGAGGAAAGACCCCGCCGGCAGGCCCAGCTTGGCGGTCAGGTACTCGAGCGTTCCGACGGAAGGCGTGGCGCTGTCGTTTTCGATTTTCGAGAGCATGTTGCGCGTGATGTAGTCGCCCACGACCTCCTTCTGGGTCAGGCCGCGCGCGAGCCGCGCCTCCCGGATCTTCTGCCCGAGCGTCATGTCCGCCGCCTCCCTCACGCGTATGATTTTCCCAACCTCATGTTACCATAAAGACGGATTAATTGCAATTGCCGCGGATGGCAAAGCCCCCGTCCTGAATTTACATTTTTCGTGCGGAATGGTAAAATGTCTGTAAATTTGCAAAATTGGGAGCAGAGGAGAAAGGGCTATGGACATTGCGGAACTGATCGTCGCGCAGCGGGCGTATTTCGACACCGGCGCGACGCGGCCGGTCGCCGCGCGCCGCGCCGCGCTTTTGAAGCTGCGCGCCGCGCTTCTGGAAAACGAGGGGAAGATTGCCGCGGCGCTGCGCGCCGACCTCAATAAGAGCCCCTTTGAGACCTATATGGCCGAGACGGGGATCGTCCTGGACGAGATCCGCTTCCACCTCCGGCATCTGGAGAAGTGGGCGGGGTCGAGAAAGGTGCGAACGCCCCTGGCGCAGTTTCCGGCCCGGAGCTTCATCCTGCCGGAGCCCCGCGGCGTGGCGCTCATCGTGGCGCCGTGGAACTACCCGCTGCAGCTCTGCCTGGAGCCGCTCGTCGGCGCGCTTTCGGCGGGCTGCTGCGCGGTGGTGAAGCCGTCGGCCTATGCGCCGGCCGCCTCGCGCCTGGTCGCGGAAATACTCGGGGGAGCCTTCCCGCCCGGATACGTCGCGGTCGTGGAGGGCGGGAGGAGCGAAAACCGCGCGCTTTTCGCCCAGAAATTCGACGCCATCTTCTTCACCGGCTCCGTCGCCGTCGGGAAGGAAGTCATGGCCGCCGCCGCGGTGCACCTGACGCCCGTGACGCTGGAACTGGGCGGCAAGAGCCCGGTCATCGTGGACGGGACCGCGGACATCCCGCTCGCCGCGCGGCGCGTGGCCTTCGGCAAGCTCTTAAACGCCGGACAGACTTGCGTCGCGCCGGACTACGTGCTCGTGGACAGGCGCGTGGAGGAGGCCTTCCTCACGGCGTATGAGAAAGCCGTCCGGGCTTTTTACCCGGAAGGCTTTCAGGATTTTCCCGTCATCGTCAACGAAAAGCACTTTGACCGCGTTGCCGGCCTCCTGAAAAGCGGCGGCGTGCGCATGGGCGGGGAGACGGACCCGGCGCGCCGCTTCGTCGCGCCGACGCTCCTCACGGGCGTTTCGCCGGAGGACCCCGTCATGCGCGAGGAGATCTTCGCGCCGGTCCTGCCGGTTCTGACCTACGGGACGCTCGACGAGGCGGTCGCGTTCGTAAATGCGCGCGAGAAGCCGCTCGCGCTCTATCTCTTTACCGCCGACGCCGCGGCGGAAAAGACCGTCCTTTCCCGATGCAGCTTCGGCGGCGGATGCGTCAACGACACGGTCGTCCACGTGGCCTCTTCCCGTCTGCCTTTCGGCGGCGTGGGCGCCTCGGGCATGGGTGCCTACCACGGGAAGAGCAGCTTCGACACGTTTACGCATTACAAGAGCATCGTGAAAAAGGCGGGGCGCCGGGACCTGCCCCTGCGATATCCACCCTATACGGAGCGGAATTTCCGCCGGCTGAAACAGTTTCTGCGATAAACGGAGCGGCGCCCGCCGGCCGCATGACGGCGGGCGCCGCGAACCGCGAAAAGCACCGCTTTCTTTCGCCGCCGCGGCGGCGAAAGAAAGCAGAAGCGGTTTCCCCGCGGCATGCCGCGGGGAAACCGCTTCTCAATAGAAGGAAGGCTTCCGGGAAGTAAATTCCCGGAAGCCTTCTGCCTGAGAGACCCGCGGGCCGAAATCCATCTGCCGAGCAGGCCGGTTTTCCGGTAAAAACCTTACAGCGCCGCGTCAAAGGTATACAGGATGTCGAAGCACGCGTCCTGCTGGGAACTCCCGGCGTCGATGCAGAGGGTGATCACGTAGTAATTCTCGCTGTTTTCCAGATAGTACATCCAGAATGAGGCGGTCTGGTCCTGCACGGTGGCCGTGAAGCTCTGCGCCAGGGCCGCGTATCCCCGCAGGCAGATGTAGTCGAGGCCGGAGTCGTCCGTGATGGGCTCCAGGCTGGAAAGGAGTGCGTCGGAGACGGCGAAAGCCACGCTGGAGAGCCCCGTCTGCGTCGTCAGCTCGCTCTTGGAGAAGCTCTGGACCAGGACCGTCGCCGTGCCGTCCGCGGAAGTGAGGAGCACCTGGTAGTTCTGCGCGATCTGTTCTTCGGTGAGCGTACTGGCCTGCCAGGTCCCGGCGGGGATGACCATGTCGAAACTGCCGTCGTGGGAGGAGACGGGCGTGCCGGCCGAGGGCGCCGTCAGATCCGTGACGCTCCTGCGGCTGGCGGTGACGGCGACGCGGCTGATGATCGCGGCGGCCTCGCCCCGGGTGACGGTGTTGTAGGGCAGGCAGTAGCCTCCGGTGCCGCCGGTGAGGACGCCCGCGCCGTAGAGGCGGAAGATTTCGTCCACATATGGCGTGTCCTTGTCCACGTCCGGGATGGAGGCGATGCGGTTGATGCGGCTGTACGCCGCGGCGGGAAGCGCGCGGGCGAAGAGATGGGCCATGTCCGCGCGGGTGGCGAGGGCCGTGTAGTCGAGATACTCGCCCTCCAGGATGATGCCCTCCTCGAGAGCGTAACTGACGGCGTTGCGGTACCAGGGATCCCCGCCGGCGGTGAAGGTGCCGCCGCCGAGGTAGATGTCGTGCGTCCGGGCGGCCATGGTGACCGCTTCGGCGAGGGTCAGGCTCTCGCCGGGGGCGAAAACGCCGCCGCTCCGGCCGTTCATGATGCCGAGCCGGCACGCCTGCTCCACGTCGGCGGCGAACCATTCGGTGCCGGCGACGTCGGGAAAGCCGGTGTACCCGACCGTCTTTTTGAAGTTGGACATGCCGGCGTCGGCGGCCGCGGCCGCGGGGACGAAGAGCGAGAGCGCCAGCAGCAGCGCCGGGATCCGGCGCCTCAAAGCTTGTTTCATTTCGAAATACATCCTCCTTATCAAGTCCGGTTTTTGTGCCGGGCCGATGACAGGCCCCGGGAAATGCTATGCCCGGAGCGGGTGTGGATATGCCTCCCGCCGCCGGCTGCGCGGTCACAGTTCCGGAAAAGCCTCGCCGGCCGGCGGACGCCGGCGGTGTTCCTTTGGCTCCCAGGCCGGCAGCGGCAGGCGCTGCATCGCCCCGAAGGTGCGCTCCCGGAGCCCCGGATAGCGGCTCTCCAGCTCCCGCAGGAGCTCCTTGACCTCCTGCCGCTTGGTGCGCCCGTTGGCCGGGCACATGTTTTCCACCACCGGCAGCGCCTCCCGCCGCGCGATACCGCGCAGGATGCTCTCGGAGACATAGAGCATCGGCCGGATCTGCGTGATGCCGGACCGGTCGAGCAAGGTGACCGGCTGGAAGCATGAGAGACGCCCCTCGAAGAGGAGGGAGAGGTAGAAGGTCTCCACGGCGTCGTCGAAGTGGTGCCCGAGGGCGACCTTGCGGATGCCCATCTCCCGAAGCGCTTCCCCGAGCGCGCCGCGCCGCATCTTCGCGCACATGGAGCACGGATTTTTCTCGTGGCGCTCCTGGAAAATGATGCGCACGATCTCGGTCTCAACGCGCGTATAGGGGACCGAGAGCTCGTCGCACAGACGCGCCACGCCGGAAAAATCCATGCCCGGCAGACCCGTCTCGAGCGTGACGGCCTCGAGCGTGAAGGGAACCGGGTAAAACGCGCGCAGCTTTGCGAGCGCGAGGAGGGTTGCAAGCGAATCCTTGCCGCCCGAGACGCCCACGGCGATGCGGTCGCCGGGGGCGATCATGTCGTAATCCTCCACGCAGCGGCGCACGAGACTGAGAAGTCTTTGCATGAAAGGTCCCCCAAAAATAAAAATGATATTGAGAAAAACGAAGCGTGAAAGAGAAAATCGGAGAAAAACGGAGCATGCTCTGCGGTAAATCAAATTGGTGTTGACAGGCTTCGGGGGCCTGTGCTATAACTATACCTGCTCCGCCGGCGGATTGCAAGCCGCGGCGGGATTGATTGTTTTTCTATCAAAACATCGCTTTGATGTAATTGGAGGTTGGAGAATGTCCACTTTTATGGCAAACAAGGGTAATATCGTACGCAAGTGGTATATCCTTGATGCGGCCGGCAAACCCCTGGGCAAGACTGCCGCCACTGCCGCCGTGCTCCTGCGCGGCAAGCACAAGCCCACGTATACGCCCCACGCCGACTGCGGCGACTTCGTCATCGTGCTCAACGCCGAGAAGGCCGTCCTCACCGGCAAGAAGCTCGAAAAGAAGTACTACCGCACCCATTCCGGCTACGCCGGCGGCCTCAAGGAGACGCAGTACAAGAAGCTGATGGCCGAAAAGCCGGAGTTCGCGATGATGCTGGCCGTGCGCGGCATGATGCCCCGCAACACCATCACCAAGGACTCTCTCACCCGTCTGAAGGTTTTCCGCGGCGCCGAGCACAACCACGCCGCGCAGAAGCCCGAGCCCTGGACGGCGGAATAAGGGAGGTTTGAAGAATGTATAAGAGCAAGAAGCCCTATCTGTACGGCACCGGCCGCAGAAAGTCCTCCGTCGCCCGCGTGCACCTCTTCCCGGGCGGAACGGGCGCCATCACGATCAACGGCCGCGACATCGACGATTACTTCGGCCTTGAGACCCTGAAGCTCATCACCCGCCAGCCTTTGGTCGCGACGGATACGCTCGGCAAGGTCGACATCGTCGCCACCGTCACCGGCGGCGGTGTGACCGGGCAGGCCGGCGCTCTGCGCCACGGCATCGCCCGGGCGCTGCTCCTCGCCGACGAGAGCTACCGCGCCATCCTCAAGAAGGCCGGCTACCTCACCCGCGATCCGCGCATGAAGGAGCGCAAGAAGTACGGCCTGAAAGCCGCCCGCCGCGCGCCC
>DAOPLW010000005.1:5576-18517 GCA_035391945.1 Oscillospiraceae bacterium
CAGTTCTCCAAGAGATAGGAACTCGAAAAGCACCGCCGGAAGGCGGTGCTTTTTTGCGGCGGGCGGCTTTTGCCGTCCCCAAGCGGTTGCCGCGAAGCGGCGAGCGAGTGGGGGCATAAAAGAAGCGAGGCCCGGGGCGTCGCCCGCCGCGCGCCCCAGTTCTCCAAGAGATAGGAACTCGAAAAGCACCGCCGGAAGGCGGTGCTTTTTTTGCGGCGGGCGGCTTTTGCCGTCCCCGAGCGGTTGCCGCGAAGCGGCGAGCGAGTGGAAGCATAAAAGAAGCGAGGCCCGGGGCGTCGCCCGCCGGCCGTGCTGTTGACGATTACACTCCTGAAATGGTATATTTGGTAAAATACCACTGTGATTTTGCCGGGAGCGGGAGGGCTGAGATGAAAGTATCGGGTTTTGTGGGAAGCGCGAGAAAGAACGGGAACACGGACATTCTGGTTCAGAATGTTTTGGCGGGCGTGTCCCGGTGCGGCATAGAGACGGAGCGGATCTATCTGGCGGACTGCGGCATTGCCGCCTGTACCGGATGCGAAGGCTGCAGGACTTCGTTCCGCTGCGTCAGGAAAGACGGCATGCAGGATATTTATGATAAGCTGGAGGAATCGGACGGGATCGTTCTCGGGTCTCCCACGTATTTTTACAATATGTCCTCCCTTACGAAGGCTTGGCTTGAGAGGCTGTATTGCTATGATATTTTCGACGATTCCGACCGCTCGGTCTGGCTGAGCCTGGGGGAAGTGACCGGAATCAAATACGCGGTCACGGTCGCGGTCTGCGAGCAGGACGATGCCGAAGACATGGGCTATACGTCGCCGGCGATGGATAAGGCCCTGCAAGCGGTCGGATTCAGAGTGGTGGAGAGCGTAAAAGCGCTGCATCTCTATAAAAAGGGAGATTGCGAAAACCAGAAGGAGATCCTGGAGAAGGCCGTTTCTGCAGGCGAAAAGCTCGGGAAAACGATCCTGCTCGCCGACCGTGTTAAAAAACAGCTGAAAGCAGGAGACTGACCGCGCGTGCAGATTGCGATGACGAGGAGATGTTTATGAATTATACGGACGTGAACGCCGAAACGATCGACCGCTGGGTCGACAAAGGCTGGCAGTGGGGCGTGCCGATCTCCCACGAGGAATTTATAAAAGCGAAAAACGGCGACTGGAACGTGGTTTTAACGCCGCTGAAACCCGTTCCGAAAGCGTGGTTCCCGGCGCTCAAAGGGTGCAGGGTCCTGGGGCTTGCCTCCGGCGGCGGCCAGCAGATGCCCGTTTTCGCGGCGTGCGGGGCCGTGTGCACCGTTCTGGACTACTCGCAGAAACAGATCGACAGCGAAACGATGGTCGCGCGGCGCGAAGGGTATGCGATCCGGACCGTCCGCGCGGATATGACGAAGCCTTTGCCGTTTGACGACGCGTCGTTCGACTTTATTTTCCACCCGGTTTCCAATTCCTATATCGAAGAGGTCCTGCCGCTGTGGCGCGAGTGCCGCCGCGTGCTCAGAAAAGGCGGCGTCCTGATGGCGGGGCTGGATAACGGCGTCAACTACCTGTTTGACGAGGCGGAGTCCCGGCTGACGTATTCCCTCCCGTTTAACCCGCTGAAACATCCGGAGCAGTACGAGGCGTGCATGAAAACGGACAGCGGCGTTCAGTTTTCCCACACGCTGGAGGAACAGATCGGCGGGCAGCTGCGGGCCGGATTTTCCATCCGGGACCTTTATGAGGACATCAACGGCAGCGGACCGCTCCACGACCACGGCGTGCCGACCTTCTGGGCGACGCTTGCCGTCGGGGAGTGACGGCGCTTCCGGGCCGTTCCGGAAATGCGAACGTCCTTCCTGCACACCGCATCATGCGGGAAGGACAAAACGACTTGGGTACTGCACGGTGCGATACCTGCATAACAATGGGGACACCGGGAGAATTTGCCGTTGGACAGGGACATGACGGGAGGAGACGTTCCATGAAAAAGCGCATTCCCATGCTTCTGATGCTCGTATTGCCGTATGGATATATTTTTATTGAGGCCCGTTCGGGAGGTGCGTGGCGGGGTGCAGGCTGGATCTGTCTCGCTTTAACGGTCGCCGCCTTCGTTTTTAACACGGCCTATGCGTTCCTGCTGGCGGCGCGCGGAGAAAGCGGCACGGCTCTGCTGCTGTGGGATATGATCCTGAAACTGTGTACGATCCCAATTTACGCGCTGGTTTTGCTGGCCGGCCTTGCGCTCTCCATCCACGGCATAATTGTCCTTCTGCCTTTCTTTGTGGGCTTTGATTATCTGATGCTTCTCGCGTCCTCCATGTACGGCCTGAACGGCCTGCTGCTGGCGCACCGGGAGAAGAAGATCACGACGCGGGCCGTTGTGGTCAACGGGATTTTACATTTCATTTTCTGCCTGGATGTCGTCAGCGCCGTTGTTTCATTTTGCATGGTAAAAAGGCAGGACAAAAAGCAGCCGGTTCGGCCGTAGCGTCCCGGCGCTCCCGGACAAGCCGCGCAAGTCCCTGCCGCAGCTGCATGCGGATAAAGGCCCGGCGCCGCTGCGGCGCCGGGCCTCGCTGTGTGTCGGCATCCCGGATCGGACGGGTCCGGGACAGGGGACGGTTCCGCCGCGCGGGTAGCTGCGGCGGCGTGTGCGGCCGGCCGCGGCCGGTTCTTATATCACCGGGCGCCCGAGAAGGTCGGAAATGAGAGCGTGGACCAGAGCGATGGGCGGAAACGGGACGATGGCGAGAAGCATGGCAATCTCATAAAGCACGCCGCTTCGGGGGTCCGGTTTGCCGCTCAGCCGGCCCTTGATCGAACTGAGCACGATCCCGTACGTGTTGCCGAACGTGATCATGCGCACGGCGCCCAGGATTCCCCTGGCTTTCGCTTCACCGTACAGGTCCGCGACGCGCCGCCACGCTTCCGTCGAAGGCTGCGCGCGGCTGTCCGCATAGTGCTGCGCGAACAGGATCGCCTCGAGCTCGCCGTCAGGAACGCTGTCCAGGCTGTGTGAGAGCAGATTCTGGATCTCCTCGTGGCTCATGCCGGTCGCCAGGGCCATCCTGGTGTGCCCGTAAGAGCACAGCGGGCACTGGTTGACCTCGGTCACCGCGAGCATGACCCGTTCGATCAGCTTGGCGTTCAGGCTGCCGTCCTTTTTGGCGCGCGCCGTGTATTTGTAAGTGCGCATCGCCAAATATATGATCCGATAGAACTCCGGTAAGGAGTAGAGCTTTCTTCCGTATGGCTTTTGCATCCTTCCGCACCCCCTGCAAACGGATTCCGGCGGCTGGAAAAGGCGCCGGGCCCGGGATGGCGGCCGCAGCCCGAAAACGTCTGACCGGCGGCCGCACCCCTCGGATTATATTTTTACCATATCACAATAAAAGAAAACCGTCCGTGATCGGGTTACAAAAGGTGCCGCGGTGCCGCGATGCGCACACCGCGGGAAGCATACCGCGCATTCCTGCCGCCGCAGGCGGTCCCCCGGGGGAAAAGAATCTTTGCGTGACAACGTCCGGCCTTTCTGATAGAGTCGTGGGGAGGTGAGGGCATGAATGCGGTGGCAAAGAACATCAAAAAGCTGCGGCTCGGGAGAAAGCTGACGCAGGAGGATCTTGCGCAGGCGCTCTTTGTTACGCGCCAGACCGTCTCGAACTGGGAGAACGGAAAATCCCAGCCCGACATCGACTCGCTCGTTAAAATCGCCGAGGCGCTTGGGACGGACGCCGCTGCGCTCATTTACGGGCCTCCCAGTTCGGAGGCACGGACGCAGGAGATTGTCCGTTTTGCCGTCTCCGGCGGCGTTTTGCTGGTCCTGTGCGCGGCGTTTCACGTTCTGGCCCCGCTGGCTGTAAAGATGGCGCGGGAGCGCTTTATCATTCTGCCCCAATACCTTCTCGGCCTGTATTACCTCCCTCTCCTCTGGTTTGTGGCGGGCTTTACCGTTGTGCAGGGCCTGGGGATTCTCGGAGCGGCGCGACCACTCCGCTGGAAGCACCGAAAAGTCCTGCGCATTGCGGCGCTGGCAATCGTATTGCTGTACGCGGGCCTGCTGCTTCCCTTTTCCACGGGCCTGCTAAGGTCCTTGGTGGAGCAGCTCCGGTACAAAGCAAACCCGGCTCTCTTCCCGAACGGCCTGCAAAACACGCTGCATCTGCCGTATATCCTGAATCAAATCACCTCTTTCCTTTCAACCGCGGTATCCGGTCGTGCGGTCGTTTTTGCGATTCCCGGCGCGGCCTTCTGGCTGGGCGGCGCGGCGAAGGAGGAGCGAAAGGACGCATAGAAGCCGCCGCATGAAAACGGGGAACGGTCTTCGGCGGAGCCTGTTTTGGGTGGATGGCCCCGCCGGTTCTTCACCCGTCCGGTGGAGAAGCGGCAAAGAGGGAAAACAGCGTGAGAATAATAAGCGCCCCGCCGGCCGGCGGGGCGCTTTGTTGCGGTCAGTCCTTCTTGATGTAGTCCTCCAGGCGGTAGTTGCGCTCTTCGAAGACGGCGTTAAACGCGTCCTTGTCCATGGTCTCGTTCTCCAGTAGGTACTCCGCCACGATGCGGACCTTGTCCATGTTCCGCCGCAGGAGATCCTCCGCCCGGCCGTAGGCCTTGTCGATGATCGTCTTGATCTCCTTGTCGATGAGCGAGGCGACCTCCTCGGAGTAAGTGCGCGTCTGGGTGATGGAGCGGCCGATGAAGACCTCGTCGTGCCCGGAATCGAACGCCACCGGGCCAAGGCGGTCGCTCATGCCGTAGCGCACGACCATGTTGCGGGCGACGGCCGTGGCGCGGCGGATGTCGTCCGAGCCGCCGGTGGAGATGTCCCCGAGGACAAGCTGCTCGGCCACGCGGCCGCCGAGGCCCGCCACGATCTGCTCGAACATCTCGGTCCTAGAGACGAAGTTCTTGTCCTCCGTGGGCAGAAACACCGTCATGCCGCCGGAGCGGCTGCGCGGGACGATGGAGATCTGCGTGACGGGGTCGTGCGTCTTGAGGTTCCGGATGACCACCGCGTGGCCGGCCTCGTGGTAGGCGGTGAGCCTGCGCTCCCGGTCGGAGACCTTGCGGCTTTTCTTTTCCGGGCCGGCGAGCACCTTGAGCATGCTCTCCCTGCACTCGTCCATGCCGATAAAGCGCTTGTTGCGGCGGGCGGCGAGAAGCGCGGCTTCGTTGATGAGATTTTCCAGGTCCGCGCCGGAGAAACCGCCCGTGGCGCGGGCGAGGTCGGCGAGAATCACGTCCTCGGCGAGGGGTTTGCCCTTGGCGTGCACGCGCAATATCGCCTCGCGGCCCTTAATATCCGGCATACCGACGTAGACCTGCCGGTCGAAGCGGCCCGGGCGCAGGAGCGCGGGGTCCAGGATGTCCGGCCGGTTGGTGGCCGCCATGACCACGACGCCCTCGTTGGTGCCGAAGCCGTCCATCTCCACGAGAAGCTGGTTGAGCGTCTGCTCGCGCTCGTCGTGGCCGCCGCCGAGGCCCGCGCCTCTCTGGCGGCCGACGGCGTCGATCTCGTCGATAAAGATGATGGCGCTGCCGGCCTTCTTGGCCTGGTCGAAAAGGTCGCGCACGCGGGAGGCGCCCACGCCGACATAGAGCTCCACGAAGTCGGAGCCGGAGATGGAGAGGAATTCCACGCCCGCCTCCCCCGCGCAGGCGCGGGCGAGAAGCGTCTTGCCGGTGCCCGGAGGCCCCACGAGGAGCAGCCCCTTGGGGATGCGCGCGCCGAGCGCGAGGAACTTCTTCGGGTCTTTGAGAAAATCCACGATTTCCAAAAGCTCCGCTTTCTCCTCGTCCGCGCCGGCCACGTCCGCGAAGGTAACTTTGCGCCCCTCGTCGGCGACCCGCTTGACGCGGGCCTTCCCGAAGCGGGCGGTCCGGTCCGCGCCGCCGTCCCCGGCCGCGCTGCGCTGGCTGAGGAGGTTCCAGAGGAGTACCAGCCCTATTACGAGCAGGACATAAGGCAGATACGCCACCCAGCCGGGCGCTTCCAGCCCGGGCTGGTAATCGTAGTCAAGCAGGATGCCCGCGGCCTTCTGCTGCTCGACGAGCTCGTGCAGGTCGTCGTAAAAGAAGTCGAAGCTGTAAAGGTCATAGCTGATCTGGTAGCTGCCGTCCACAGGGTCGCGCAGCGTGAGGACGAGCGTCTTGCCGCTTTTGACGACGAAGCTCTCGACCTTTTCCTGCTCGAAGAGCTGCCGGATCTCGGCGTAGGAATAGCCCTTGTCGCGTTCGGTCTGCTGCAGCACGTAGACGATGCCAAGCACGATAAATACGATGAGAAGATAGGAGACCAGGTCCCGCATGGTGTTTTTCTTCAAATGGAAATCACCTCCGGTTCGGCACGGCGCCGCGTTTCACTTGCTGTAGACCTCGGGTTTGAGGATCCCGATATAGGGCAGATTGCGATAGCGCTCGGCATAGTCGAGCCCATAGCCGACCACAAAGGCGTCCGGGATGGAAAAGCCGGTATACTGCACGTCGATGGGTTTGATGCGGCGGTCGGGCTTGTCCAGAAGGGCGCACACCCGCAGGGAGGCGGGCTTGCGCCCGCGGAGGTAGCGCAGAAGGTAGGAGAGCGTGTTGCCGCTGTCGAGGATATCCTCCACCACGAGGACGTGGCGGCCGACGATATCCTCGCTCAGGTCCTTGGTGATCTGCACCGCGCCGGTGGAGACCGTCCCGTTTTTATAGGAGGAGACCGCCATGAAGTCCACGTTGCAGTCGAGCTTCAGCTCGCGCATGAGGTCGGCCATAAAAATAAACGAGCCCCGGAGAACGCTCACGAGCAGCAGCCGCTCGCCGGCGTAGTCCCGGTTGATCTCGGCGCCGAGTTCGCAGACGCGTGCCGCGAGCGCCTCGCGGGAAAAGAGAACTTCCTGAATGTCGCTTTCAAGCATCTTCTTCCAATCCTTCTATTTCAATTTTGAGAGCCGCGTCCCCGCTGCGCGCGGCGTAAGCGTCCGCGGCACCGAAGCCGCCCACCGCCGCGACCGTCTCCCCGTCCATGAAAACGGGGATGAGCGCGCGCATCGTCCGCGGTACGCGCTCGTCGATGAAAAGCTCCTTGAGCGAGCGCGTGCCGGCGCGGCCCGGGAATCGAACGGCGTCCCCGCTCCTGCGCGGACGCACCCACAATTCCCCTTTTATCATAGCACAGCACAGGTAGAAAACGCCAGCCGAATTTTGCATTTCGACCGTTTTTTTACACCGTGTGACGCGGATGCGGTAAGGCGCGCCGGGGGGGACGACGACGCCCTCCTCCGGCAGCCGGACGGGCGTAAAGGTCGCCTCCGGGGGCGGCGACGCGGAAAAGCAGAGGTTTCCGTATTCCCGGAAGGCGCAGGCGCCGCCCGGCAGCGAGAGCTGCGCGGAGGGATCGGCGCTCTGCGCGAGCGAGAGGATGGAGGCGATATGCCCGGCGGTGAGATCACGCCGGCCGGCTCCGGCGCGTTCGAGCAGCAAGATTGCCGCGCGGCTGGCGACGGGCCCCGGCGCGGACGCGAGGAGCGAGGCCGGGACGAAGACGGCGCCGGAGGGATGCGTTTCCGCGTGGCGCACGAGATCCCAGGCGCGCGCCGTGAGCGCGGCGTCGTCCGCGCGCAGGAGCGCCGTGGTGGTGTTTACCGCTTCCGTCAGGCGCGGGTTGAGTGCGCGCAGCACAGGCGTCACCTCTCGGCGCAGACGGTTGCGTGTGAAAGCCGTGTCGGCGTTCGTCCGGTCCTCCCGGTGCGGCAGACGATGTTCCTCCAGGTAGGCGAGCACCCACGCGCGGTCGGTCGTGAGAAACGGGCGCACGAGCGCGCCGCGGCGCGGCGGGATGCCGGCGAGCCCGCGCAGGCCCGTGCCGCGGGCCAGGCGCATGAGGAGCGTTTCCAAATTGTCGTCCGCCGTGTGGGCCGTGGCAATGACCTGGGCCCCGGCCCCCTGCGCGGTTTTCCGGAGAAAGTCGTAACGCAGAAGCCGCGCGGTCTCCTCGATGCCGTAGCCGCGCGCGGCCGCCTCCGCGGCCGTATCGCCGCGCCCGGCGTAAAACGGGACGCCCCAGTCCGCGGCGAGCTCTCGTACGAAGGACTCGTCGCCGTCCGATTCTTCGCCGCGCAGGCCGTGGTTGAAATGGGCCGCGGCAACGGAAAAGCCCCGCGCGGGAGCGAGGGTTTTGAGGATATGCAGCAGGCAGACGGAGTCCGCGCCGCCGGAGACGGCGCAGAGGAGCGTCCCGCCCTCCGGCAGCATGGCGTACTCGTCCGCGAGACGCAGAAATTCGGTCAGATCGGCCATGGCGGCTCCTTTCATGCGTGTCGATTCGCAAGTCCCGCGCGGGGCGCGGCATTCGGAGGGGGGAAATCCTGAGCGGGCTCTCCGTTCTGATTTTGGCGGTGCGGCCATGAGAGATTTCAATCCGCGCTCCCCCATACGGAGAGCGGCAATGCAGCCTCCGGGCCCGCCTGCTCATGTGGAGATTTCAATCCGCGTTTCCCGCGGCCGGCGGAAATAAAAAATCCGCCCGCAGGCGCGCCGCCCCGCAGAGGTCTGTCGCCCCGGCGGCAAAAACATAAATCCGCCACGGAGGCGGGCATGCGCGAGCCGACGCTGGAGCGATACCCCGCGCGCCGCACGCAGTGAGCCGCCGTCGGCTCGCGCATGCCTTCGGCCAGGAAAATGCCCGGTTTAGATACGCCCTACGCGCGGTCGGCCATCTTCGGCGATCAAAAAAGCCAAAGAAATCATGATACCCTGCGTGCGCGGTGAGCGCGGCTTGATGCGATCCTGTCTCGCAAAGGGCAAAAGCCTTTTGCGAGAAGCGCAAGCGCGGCGTGCGGCCGCGCTTGACGGGAGATCTGTCAAAATCAATCCTCTTCGTAACGGGTCTCGACGTCGGTGAAGAGCGTGTAGTCCGGCTGCCACTGGAGCGGGAGCGTCCCCGTTTCGCCGTGGCGGTTCTTGGCGACGATGCACTCGGCCAGGTTGGGGTTGTCGGCATCCTCGCTGTAGTAATCCTCGCGGTAGAGGAACATCACGATGTCCGCGTCCTGCTCGATGGCGCCGGATTCGCGCAGGTCGGAGAGACGCGGTTTGCGCGCCATGACGCCCTCGCGCTCGCCGGCGCGGGAGAGCTGTGAGAGGCACAGGACCGGCACCTGCAGCTCCTTGGCCATGATTTTGAGCGAACGCGAGATGTCGGAAACGATCTGCTGGCGGCTCTCGCTGCCGTTTTGCCGCGTCCCCGCGCTCTGCATGAGCTGCAGGTAGTCGACGATCACGAGCGAGAGGTTCTCCACGCGCCGGCATTTGGCGTTCATGTCCGCCACGGTGAGGGAGGGATTGTCGTCGATGAGCAGGCCCGTCCGGTTGAGGACCGCGGCGGCGACCGCGATTTTCTCCCAGTCGGCCGGCGAGAGCGCCCCCGTGATGAGCGACTTGTTGTTCACGAGGCCCTCCGTCGCGAGAAGGCGCATGCCGAGCTGCTCGCGGCTCATTTCCAGCGAGAAGAAGACGACGGCCCGGTCGGGCACCGATTTCGCCACGGAGAGCGCCATGTTGAGCGCGAAGCTGGTTTTGCCCATGCCGGGGCGGGAGGCGAGAAGCACCAGGTCGGACTTGTTCAGGCCCGCGATGGTGGCGTCCAGCCGCCCGATGCCCGTGGAGAGGCCGGGGATGCGGTTGCCGCGGCTCTGGAGCTCGCCCAGCCGCAGATACACCTCCTGGATGACCTTGGAGATGTGCTCGAGCCCCTGGGTATTGCGGCCCTGCCGGATGGCGTAGACGCGCCGTTCGGCGGCCTCCAGCACGTCGGCGGGGGTACCGCCGCCCTCGCGGATCATCGTGACGATGTCGTCAGCGGCCTCCTCGAGGCTGCGCAGCACCGCCTTGCCCTTGATGATTTCCACATAGCTCATGACGTTCGCCGCGGTGGGCGTGATATCCAGAAGCTGAAAGACGTAGTCGCGGGTGGTTTTTTCGTCATAGACGCCGGAGACCTGCAGCTGCTCGAGGAGCGTGACGGGGTCGATGCGCATGGCGTGGGTGAACATGTGGCAGAGCGTCTCGAAGATCTCGCGGTTCTGCCGCAGGTAAAACTCGTCCGGCCGCAGGGCTTCGACGACCTGCGGCACACAGCGGGAATCGAGCAGCATCGAGCCGAGCGCGGCCTGCTCGGCCTCCAGGCTGTGGGGCATCTGACGGCCCAGCAGGTCGTCCATGTCTATTTCTCCTCGGTGACGAGCAGGTAGATGGTCCCCGTGACGCCGTGGCCCAGCTTGCATTTGAGTTCGTAGGAGCCGAAAGCCTTGATGGCTTCGTCCTGCACGATGGCGGTCTTCTGGACCTCGATGCCGTGCTGCGCGGAAAGAGCCTCGGCGATCTCCTTGGAGGTGACCGCGCCGAAGAGGCGCCCGCCGGCGCCGGCCTTCGCGGAGACCCGGACGGGGGAATTCTGGAGCTTCTCGGCGGCTTCCTCGGCCGCCTTCTTCTCGGCCGCGAGCTGCGCCGCGCGTGCCTTCTCCTGGAGCTTCATCGCGTTGAGATTGTCCGCCGTGGCCGCCACGGCCAGCTTGCGGGGGAGAAGATAGTTGCGCGCGTAGCCGTCCGAGACGTCCACGAGCGCGCCCTTCTTGCCCTGTCCCTTCACGTCCTGCTGCAAAATCACTTTCATGAGCGCTCCTCCTTGTAATAGGCGTCGATTGCGTTCGCCAGTTTCTGCGCCGCGGCGTCCGGAACCAGGTCCGGGAGCTGCGCGCCCGCGTTTGTGCCGTTTCCGCCGCCGCCGAGGCGCTCGGCGATGGCCTGGACGTTCACGTCGCCGAGCGAGCGGGCCGAGAGGACGGAGCCGCCGCCCTCGGGGACGAGGACGAAGGCGGCCTCGAGGCCGGCGATGGTCAGAAGCTCGTCCGCCGCCTGCCCGGCCACGATCCGCCCGACGTCTTCCTTTACCGCCGCGATGGCGAGGTTTCCCCGGTAGAGCTGCGCGCTGCGGATGACGCTGTAGCGCGCCATGGTGCCGGCAAAGTCATTCTGGAAGAATTTTTTCACGTCCGCCGTGTCGGCGCCCGCGCGGCGCAGGAAAGCCGCCGCCTCGAAAGTGCGGCTGCCGGTGCGCATGGTGAAATTCTTGCTGTCGAGCACAATGCCTGCCAGGAGCGCCTCCGCCTCTGCGATGCGCAGGTCGGCCGGCTCGAGAAGATACTGCAGAAGCTCCGTCACGAGCTCGCTCGTGGAGCTGACATAGACCTCGTGGAGGTTGAGCGCCGCGTCGGTGATGTAGGTGTTCGCGCGCCGGTGGTGGTCGATGACGGCCACGCGGTTGCACGCGAGCAGAAGGTCCTGCGATTCCACCGTCTCCGGACGGTTGGTGTCCACCACCACGAGGAGCGTCCGCGCGTCCGCGAGCACCAGCGCGTCCTGCGGGGTGACGAAAACGTCCGCGTATTCGGGCATTGCGCGCAGGCGCTCCGTCTGCCGATCGGCGAGGTTTGTGGCCGCGTCGAGCACGATGTTGGCCTTGCGGCCGCGCTTGCGCGCGATGGCGCACACGCCGGCCGCCGCGCCGATGCAGTCCGCGTCCGGGCTCTTGTGGCCCATGACGAGCACGCGCGAGGCGTCCCCCACGAGATCGCCCAGGGCGCTGGCCATGACGCGCGCCTTGACCTTCGTGCGGCGCTCGAGTTCCTTGGCGCGCCCGCCGTAAAATTCAAAATTGACGCGGTTGCGGAGCACGGCCTGGTCGCCGCCGCGCGAGAGCGCCATATCGATGGAGAGCGCGGCGAATTTGAAGAGGTCCTCGAAGGAATCCGCCTCGCGGCCGATGCCGATGGAGAGCGTGGCGGCGATGTTGGAGGGATTTATCACCTCGCGCACGGCCTCCAGCACGGAGAATTTGTTCTCCTTGAAACCGGAGAGGTACCGCTCCTCGAAGAGAAAGAGGTAGCGGTCGCGGTCGTACCGGGAGAGAAGGCCGCGGGCCGGCGCGGCCCACTCGACGATCCGCCGGTCGACGTCGGAGAGCATCTGGGACTTGACGTTGTCCGGCACGCCCCCGAAGAGCTCCTCGTAGTTGTCCATGAGAAGGATGGCGGCCACGGGCCGGCTGGCCTCGTATTCGTCTTTGATACCCGCATAGTCGGTGATGTCCTGCCAGTAGGTGGTCGCGATGAGCCCGCGGGCGCCGCCGTCGCGGGACATGTGTCCGAAGACCATGTAGCGGCGGCCGCCGAGGCTCACGAGCTCCGGCGCGCGGGATTTGCCCTCGATGAGCCAGCGGGCCGAGAAATCCGGGACGATATTCGTGATCTTCGTGTCGAAGAGATGTTCGCGCTCGCCGGATATCTGGAGGAAGCGGTCGTTCGACCAGATGACTTCGTCCGTGTCCGCGCGGAAGATGAGCATGGGGAGCGGGGCGTTGAGCACCGTGTCCTTCGTCGCGGCGTCGACGTCGGTGGCCATGGCGTCGATGTACTTCAGGATCTGCTTGCGGCGGCTGGCGTTGTTGGCGCGGAAATACGCGTAGAGCAGCACCACGAGGAGAACTTCCACGGCCGCCAGATAATAATTGAAAAACGCGGACGCCACGGCGAAGGCGAGCAGGAAGAAAAAATACATCCGCAGACCCGGCTCCAGCAGCCGCGCGATTTTCTTGTTCAATGGGCACCTCCTTCTCCGGCTCCGCCGGCGTGTTCAGGGCAGTCCCGGATTATTTTTTGGATTATTTCGATCGTACCATGCATGTTCCGGATTTATGGTGTCGTCATCGCCGCCGGTCGCCCGCCGGGGGCGGAACCGTCCGGCATGTCGGGTATCACAGCCGCTTTGCGGCTATAATGCCACAAACGCGGAGCGTTTTGCGGTATGTGGCATCTCCGGCGGTTCCGCCCGGAGTGCGGGAGCCGGACGCATCATAAACCGGTATCACAGCCGCTTTGCGGCTATAATGCCACAAACGCGGAGCGTTTTGCGGTA
>DAOPLW010000006.1:0-15934 GCA_035391945.1 Oscillospiraceae bacterium
CATAAACAAATCTGCTTGTGCTCATGGTTCCGTGACCTTTCCTTTCCTTTTTTCCGGGCGCGGATTGCCGCCGGGGAGCGGACGTTCCGCGCAGATGATTCATCATGAAGCTGCCGCATCCGGCATGGGGCGGCCGCCGGGTTTTTCAGGCTCCTCCGCCCTTGCTCTGGAAGTCCCGCACGACGCCCGCGAGCGTCATCCGGTCCACCACGTCGTCCACGGCTTTCCCGATCGCCAGAAAGATCTGGGCGGTGAGACAGTCGGCCGTGTAGCGGCATGGCACGCCGCCCTCGGTGCAGGGCGCCGGAGCGAGGCTCCCTTCCGTGGCGCGGAGGATGTCGCCCACGGTGGTTTTTTCCGGGTCGCAGGCGAGGTGGTAACCGCCGCCGGCGCCACGGACGCTTTTTACGTAGCCGGCGCGAGAGAGCTGCGCGATGATCTGCTCGAGGTATTTGACCGGCAAAACCTGCCGTTTCGCGATCTCCCGGATTGGAATGTTGCCTTCGTCCTGGTGGAGCACCATGTCCAGCATCAAACGCAGCGCGTAGCGCCCGCGTGTCGAAATTTTCATCGCATCGGCCTCCCTTCCTCTTTGGTAATGCCCATAATACTACCGTTTTACTAGGATTTCAAGAGGGAATTTCATTATTTTTTTGCGGCGGACGGGTAAAAGGCGACGGACGCGCCCTCTCTGCGCGCCGCAGTGCGGCGCAAAAAGCGGAACGCCGTCGGACACGCGGGCATCTCTGTACAGAACTTTACCGTTCCGCGGACAGGGAGGCGCCGCCTCCCCCACAAGACTGAAACAGGCGCCGCTTCCGGCGGCGCCTGTTGTTATCCTCCGTCTTGCCTCAGCGGCTGTCTTTCCGCGCGGACGCGCCGGTACAGTCGGTACCCGAAATCCAGAAGCACAAGGAAAGCCAGATAGCCGAAGAGTACTCTCGACTCGCAGGCCAGATAAATCGCCGGATAGGCCTCCAGAAAAGCCTCGTCGTAGCCCGGATGCGCGAGGTAGGCGGGCATCTGCAGAAACTCCCCGTTCGGCCCCATCGCGCTCACAATTCGCTGCGGGTCGGCCAAACCCAGCCGCGCGATGGCCGCGCGCTCGGCGATGTCGTTTACAACGCGGCCCCGCAGGGCCCACCACAGGAAAATGGGGGCGCCGCCGGCGAACCGCGCGAGCCGCGCCTTCGTCTTCCGGACCTCCGGCTCCTGTTTCCTGCAGCTGGCGGAAAGCGCCCGCGACCCCCAGACGCGCCGTTCCAGCAGCCGGGAACCGAACATCAGCCCAACGGCGCAGAGAACCCCGGGCAGCGTGCATGTCAGAAGCAGATACAGCGCCCGTGCGTGCCCCTCCCCAATCATCCCTCCCGCCAGCGCGCGCACATAAAGCGTGTCAAAGTAGCCCCGCACGGCGGGAATCTGCGCCATAAGCCGCCAGGCAAGCGCACATAGCGCGGCCAAAAGCAGGCAGTGTAAAAAATAGACGGCGTAACGGTTGTTTCCTCTTTGCATGTCTCCTCCCTTCGGTATGGGGGCCGTGCCACCCGGTTCGGCTGCCAGAATCCCGAAGCGGTCCCGGACGCCCTGCCGGACGTCCGGGACCGTGCCTTTTTCTTCAGACGGCCGCAAGCGCCTGCTTCAGGTCCTCGAGGATGTCCCCGATGTCTTCGATGCCGACCGACAGGCGGATGAGGTCCGCCCCGACGCCGGCGGCGAGGAGCTCCGCGTCGGTAAGCTGCCGGTGGGTGCTGCTGGCAGGGTGGAGCACGCAGGTCTTCGCGTCCGCGACGTGGGTCGCGATGCTCGCGAGCTTCAGTTCGCCCATGAATTTCTCCGCGGCCGCCCTGCCGCCGCGCACGCCGAAGGATACCACGCCGCAGGTGCCGCGCGGCATGTATTTTTTCGCGAGCGCATAGTCGCGGCTGGAGGGAAGGCCGGGGTAATTGACCCAGTTCACCTTGTTCTGCTTCTCCAGGAACTCCGCCGCGGCCTGCGCGTTCTCGCAGTGGCGCGCCATGCGCAGGGCGAGTGTCTCCAGGCCGAAGTTGAGGAGGAACGCGTTCTGCGGCGCGGGGGTGGAGCCCAAATCGCGCATGAGCTGCGCGACGGCCTTGGTGATATACGCCCCGCCGAGTCCGAAGCGCTCGGTGTAGGTGATGCCGTGGTAGCTCTCGTCCGGCGTCGTGAGCCCCGGATATTTCTCCGCGTGGGCGCTCCAGTCGAACTTCCCGGAATCGACGACCGCGCCGCCGACGGTGGCGCCGTGGCCGTCCATATATTTGGTCGTGGAGTGCGTGACGATGTCCGCGCCCCACTCGAACGGATGACAGTTAATAGGTGTGGCGAAGGTATTGTCCACGATGAGGGGCACGCCGTGCCGGTGGGCGGCGGCGGCAAATTTCTCGAAGTCGAAGACGGTGAGCGCGGGGTTTGCGATCGTCTCGCCGAAGACGGCCTTCGTGTTGGGGCGGAACGCGGCGTCAAGCTCCGCCTCGGAGACGTCCGGGGAGACGAAGGTAAATTCGATGCCCATCTTCCGCATCGTGACGGCGAAAAGGTTGTAGGTGCCGCCGTAGATGGCGGAGGAACTCACGACGTGGTCGCCCGCCGAGCAGATGTTGAACACCGCGAAGAGGTTCGCGGCCTGTCCGGAGGAGGTGAGCATGGCGGCGGAGCCGCCCTCCAGCGCGCAGATCTTGGCGGCCACGTGGTCGCTCGTGGGGTTTTGCAGCCGGGTATAGAAGTAGCCCGCGGCCTCCAGGTCGAAGAGCTTGCCCATCTCGGCGCTCGATTCGTAGCGGAACGTGGTGCTCTGGATGATGGGAAGCTGCCGCGGTTCGCCGTTTCCGGGGGCGTACCCGGCGTGGATGCAGTTGGTGTCGGTTTTGTAGTTGCGCATGTGCTTCACTCCTCTGATTGACTGGGTTTGTAAATGATGGGTTCGTCGATGGGGATTTCGCCGTACGCCGTGCGCGCGCCGCCTTCGTCGCGCAGCAGGACGGAGCTCACGGAGTCCAAACTGGTGAGGGAGGATACGATGGAGTCGATCACGAGCCTCTGCTCGTCGACGCGCGGCGGGACCTCGTCCCAAAAGGCGTCCGAGAGCGTCACGACGCAGCAGCCGTCGTCCTCGACGGAGAGATTAACCAAGGTGGTCTCCTCCGGCAGGAGCGGGGAGAGGCCCGCCGTCTCCGGGCCGTCGATGAGGGCGCGGACGATCCGCGCCGGGAGCGCTTCGCCCTGCGGCACGGCCAGTTCCCGGTACTCCGCCTCGAGCCCGTCCACGCCGCGGAAATAGAGGGCGACCTCGATCGTTTCAAAGTCGCGCTCGGTGCTGGTGATAAGCACGTCGTCCGCGGTCAAAACGCCGGTCAAAAGCTTGCCTTCCGCGGTGATGACGACTTCGCGCACGTCGTCGCACCCGCAGAGCGTAAGGGTCACGCAGTAGTCCGCGCGCGTGCGGTCAAAGCCGGTAAGAAGCGCATATTCCACGGAAAAGTCCACCAGCACGCGCCGCCCGGCCCGGGTGACGGAGCGTACGCTCGTCCCCTCCGGGAGGGGACTTCGGAGCGCCGGGTCGGCAGGCGTCTCCAGGAGCCGCGCCAGAAGCGCCTCGGGCGTGGCCTCCGCCGCCGGGATTCCGGCGGAGACGGCGCGCACCGCCGCCCGGCCCTCGTCCGCCGCGCTGTCGGCGACGGCCAGATAGAGGCAGGGTTCTTCCGCCGCCGCGCTGTTTCCGCTCGGTCGCAGAAGGAGGAACGCCGCCGCGCCGAGCGCGAGCGCCAAAACGAGAAGTCCTGCCGGGAGCGCAAGAATTTTTTTCCGTTTCACCGTACGGCCTCCCTCCAGAGCGGCAGCGTCACGACGAAGCGCGTGCCGCCTCCCTCGCGGGGCACGGCGGCGATCTCGCCTCCGCGGCGGCGCACGGCTTCCTGGACGATGGAAAGCCCCAGTCCCGTGCCGCCCGCCTCGCGTGAGCGGGCCTTGTCCACCCGGTAGAAGCGCTCGAAGATGCGCGGCATGTCCTCCTCCGGAATGCCGACGCCCGTGTCCTCCACGGTGATGCGTACCGCGTCTTGCGCGCACTGCACGCCGATGTGGACCTTGCCGCCGGGCAGGTTGTATTTGACGGCGTTTTCCGCCAGATTAAATATGATCCGGTAGATCTCGTCCTCGCGGGCGAGGACCATTGCGCCCTCCTCAAAATCGCACAGGACCGTCACGCCGCTCTCCGCGGCGAGGGGCCTTAGCATATGGACCGCCCGGGCGGCCGCCGCCGACACATCGACGGGTGCGGCGGGCGGCGCGGCGTCCGCGCGCTCGTCCAGCCGCGCGAGCTGCAGCAGTTCCTGGGAGATGCGCGTGAGCCGGTCCGCCTCCGCGCCGATGTCCGCGACAAAGTCGCGCGCGGTCTTCGGATCCATGTTCTCGTTCTGGAGGATCGAGTCCGTGAGGAGTCGGATGGAGGCCAAAGGCGTTTTGAGCTCGTGGGAGGCGTCCGCCACGAAGCGCCGCCGCACTTCCTCGGTGCCCCGCAGGCGCTCGGTCAGGTCGTTGAATTCGTCCGCGAGCTGCGCGATTTCGTCCCTGCCCCGGATCTCGGCGCGGCGGCCGTAGTCGCCCTCGCGGACGTCGCGGATGGCGCGCAGGAGCGCCCCGATGCGGCGGGCGAGCAGGCGGGAGAAAAGGAAGCTGATGAGAACGACGAGGACGGAGACCACGATGGAGATGTTCCGCAGATTGGACTGGATGCCTTTGAGAAGGGCGGCCTGCGCCGTGTCGTACTCATAGACGTAGACCGCGCCGCGGCATACGCCGCGGAAGACGATCGGGCAGGCGGCGCGGCTGCGGAACGCGCCGTCCCGGAATTCCGAAGAGAAATAATCATTGCCGCCGAGGGCGCTCGCGATCTCCCCAAAGAGGGCGTATTTCCCCGTCGTGTCGCCGCTCTCGGTGGTGTCGTGCAGGATTTTTCCGGTCTCGTCGGTCACGAGCACCCGGTCAAGGCTGCCGTCGTCCAGGAGGTCCATGACCCGCCCGACGCCCTCCGGCGTCAGGCTCTCCGCGCCGGAGAGGGAGGCGGCCATGACCGCCGCCTGCTGCCCGAGCGAGGTCTGCTTGGAACGGAAAACCAGATTTTCCGTGACGAGGATAGGATAGGTGTTGAGCACCGTAAGCACCGCCGCGATGATCACGATGTACATCGCCGCCGTTTTCCACTGGATGCTGCTGCGCATGCCCCTTCCCTCCTTTCGCGCGCCGCCGTCAGCAAAGACGGGCGTATCCGTTTTCAGCGGGCGCGTCGTACCACGCGCCCGCGCTCTCCCCGGCCGCGTCGTAGCGCGCGTCCATGCGCCGGATCAGCGGGTCCGTCGCCAGCGCCAGCGCCAGCGAAAGGACGCTGATGCCGAAAAGCAGATAGAAAAAGTCCGTGTAGGCGCCGGTACGCGCCGAGATGAGGCTGATGGCCGAGGAGAGAAAAAAGATAAAGGGGATATTCATCGCGCTGCCGACGCCCATGTTGACGCCGAAATATTTTGTCCCGAAGGTGGCGCTGACAAACGTGGAGCTCATGACGGAGATGCCGCCGTAGAAGATGCCCGTGACGAAGAGCACGGCCACGAGCGCCGCGGTCAGCCCGGCCCGGTAGGTGACGAAATACGCGAGGGACAGCAGAATATACCCGGCGGAGACGAGGATCATCACCTTCCGGGTCCCAATCCGGTCGAAGAGGCCGCCGATGAGGATGCGCCCGAGGCCGTTGCCGAAGCTCAGAAGCCCGACGCCCAGCGTACACACGGCCACCGCCGCGCCGGTGTCTCCGATGATGGGCGACGCCTGGCCGACGAGCGCGATGCCGCTGCAGTAGAGCAGACACTTCCAGAGGATGCCGCTCCAGAAGGCGCCCTCGCGAAGCATCTGCCCGGTGGTGAGCGAACGGCGCCTCCTGATGGGTCTCTTTCCCGCGCCGGAGGGCGCAAGCAGGGCGTGCAGCTCCGCCGGCGGCGCTTTCATGAAACGCAGCGCCAGGGCGGATTCGATCAGCACCGCGATCCCCAGCGTCAGAAAGGCGCGCCGCCAGCCGAGCGCGGAGTGGATGATGGCCGAGGCCGCCGAACCCATGACCATCCCCCCCAGGCCGTAACCCAGAAGCGCCAGACCGGTGGCGGTGCCCTGCCGGTCCGGAAACCAGGAGATGACGGTCGCCAGCCACGCGTTGTAGCTGATGCCGATGCCGAGCCCGCAGAAGACGCCGTAGAAAATAAAGAGGTGGAGCATCGTCGAAGTGAAGGAGCACAGGACAAACCCCAGCGGCACCAGCACCGCGCCCAGAACCGCCGCGAAGCGGTGGCTCTTCCGGTTCGCGACGAAGCCTTCCAGGAGGAGCCCCAGCGAGAAGCAGACAAGCGAGATGGTGTAGGTCACGGAGGTCTCGGCCCGGTTCCAGCCGAATTCGGCCTCCAGCGGCCGGACAAAGACCGACCAGCCGTAGAGCATGCCCATGAAGAGAAGGGTCACCGCGCCCAGCGCGAGAATCGCGGTCCGCTGCCGCCGCAGTTGCTGTTCCATATCGGTCATCTCCCTTTTTCCGGCTGCGGGCGCCTCAGCTTTCCTGGACATAGTAGCCGACACCCCATTTGGTAAGCAGAAACTCCGGCTCCGCCGGAGAGACTTCCAGTTTTTCGCGCAGGCGGCGCACATGCACGTCCACCGTGCGGTAGTCGCCCTGGTATTCGTAGCCCCAGACAAGGTTCAGGAGGGTCTCGCGGCTGTATACCTTGCCGGGGTTTCGCATGAGGAGCTCGATGAGGTCGAACTCCTTGGCCGTGAGCGAAACGGTTTCACCTCCGCGCACGGCCGTACGCCTGTCGCAGTCGAGCGCGACGGGGCCCACGGTGACAAGGGCGCCCTTCTCCCGGCCCTGCATCCCGCCCGCGCGGCGCAGGAGCGCGCGCACCCGGGCCTTGAGCTCAAGGATGTTGAACGGTTTCGTGATGTAATCGTCCGCGCCGGATTCGAGCCCTATGATTTTGTCCCGATCCTCGCTGCGGGCAGTAAGCATGATAATGGGAACGGCGGAAAATTCCCGGATGCGCATGCAGGCCTCGAGCCCGTCGATGACCGGCATCATAAGGTCGAGGATGATGAGGTCGAAATGGCCGCCCCGCGCTTTTTCCACGGCCTCGCCGCCGTCGAAGCCGACCTCGACCTCGTAGCCCTCGCCTTCGAGGTTGAATTTGATCCCCTTGACGAGCACCCGCTCGTCGTCCACGACCAGAATCCGCATCCTTCTCCCTTCCTTTCCCACCGCCCGCAGGACGGATTATCCGCAGGATCAGTTTACCTCCGCGTACCACAGAAGGCCCTCGATTGTCGCCTCGCCGATGCCCGGCACGTCGTCGAGCGCCTCCATCGATTCGAAAGGCCCGTGCGCCGCGCGGTAGCGCACGATAGCCGCCGCCTTCACCTCGCCGATGCCCGGCAGCGCGCAGAGTTCCTCCTCGGTGGCGGTGTTGAGATCCAGCTTTTCCGGCGCCTCCGCCTCTCCGCCGCGTGCCGCCGCGACGGTTGCCGCATGGTCCCCCGCCGGGCGCGACAGGGCGAAGTGCCCGAGGGCAAAAAGGGCGAAAGCGAGCGTAAGCGCGAGCATGACGAGCTCCGGGCGGACGCGGCGCATGCCAACCAATCCTTTCCATCCGAGAGCCGCGGTTGAAATTCTGCGGCGGCTTTGCTATACTGATGGTATCACTCCAGGGAGGGTACATACCATGGCTCGAAGCTCAACTGTCCCGCGTCTCGCGCGCCGTTTCACGGCGCTTCTGTTCATCCCGCTCCTCCTCCTCGCGATGGGCCTGCCGGCCTCCGCCGAGGGGGAGATGTCCGTGAACGCAAAATCCGCGCTTCTCGTCTGCTACAACCGGGACCTGGTGCTCTATGAACAGAACGCCGACGAGCGCGCCTATCCCGCAAGCCTGACCAAGATCATGACCGCGCTTTTGACCTTCGAGGCCATCGACCGCGGGGAACTTTCGCTCGACGAGATGGTCTCCGGCAGCGGAAACATATGGAATGGCCTGTCCATCTACGGCAGCACGCAGAACATCAAGGCGGGCGAGGAGATGTGCGTGGAGGACCTGCTCTACTGCATGCTCGTCGCCTCGGCGAACGAGGCGTGCAACGTCCTGGCCGAGAACATATCGGGTTCCGAAGAGGCCTTCGTGGCGCTCATGAACCAGCGCGCGGCGGAGCTCGGCTGCGAGGACACGCATTTCGCAAACGCCCACGGGCTCCATGACGACGACCACTACACCACCGCCCGCGATCTTTACCGCATCACGCGGGAGGCCATGAAATATCCGAAATTCCTGGAGATCTGCTCCGCCACCGACCACACCGTGCCCGCAACGAATCTTTCCGGGGAACGCTATTTCTATACGACCAACTATCTGCTCTCCGCCAAGCGCATCCCCGGCTACACCTACAGCAAGGCCATCGGTCTCAAGACCGGGCATACGGACGAGGCCGGCCCGTGCCTTATCGCCGCGGCGAAAGACGGGGACACCGTCATGGTGAGCGTGGTGCTCGATGCGCCCAACGTCACCCAGTCGGACGGCACCCTGCTGCGGCAGAGCTTCTCGGAGTCCAAGCGGCTCCTGGAATACGGCTTTTCCGCCTTCTCCGAGCGCACCGTTCTCAAGTCGACGGACCTTCTCGGGGAAATCCCCGTCTCCCTCTCGCGGGAGGCGACGAGTGTCGTCTATCAGCCCGCGGAGGACCTCACGGCCTTCCTGCCGAGCGATTTGGACCTCGCGACGCTGGAAAAGCAGGTCGTGCTCGACGCCGAGACGGTGGAAGCCCCCGTCGCCGAAGGCCAGAAGCTGGGGACCGTGACGATCCTGCGGGACGGAACGCCGCTCGCCTCGACGGACGTGGTGGCCGTGCGCGCCGTGTCTCGCTCGCAGCTCCTTTATATCCTCGCGCGCATCCGCGCGGTGTTCTCTCTTCTGCCGGTCAGGCTGGGGCTCGGCGTGCTGGCGGTGCTGATCGTCGTGCTCGTCGTCCGGCGGCTCCTCGGCGGCGGTGGGCGGGGCGGCCGCCGCGGCGGCCGCAGGCGCTCGGCGCCGACGGTGGCTTCCGGCGGCTACCGCGGCCGGAAACGCTGACGGAATCGGTTTCTCCCGGCCCCTGCGCGGCTCTGCCGCGCGGGGGCTTTTTGTTCTTCGCGCCGGCGCCCGTGTCCGGGATTTTATGTTCCGCCCGCGCCGCGACGGGGCGCTAATACGGCTCCACGATGCTCCCGGGACACAGCTCCCGCGCCGCCTGCTGCAGCCGTTTGAGGTCCTCGAACGTCTCCGGCCGCTTCCTCGGGTCGCGCAGGAGCGCCGCCGGGTGGTAGATCGCCATCATTTTCACGCCGCCCTTGTCGAACCACGCTCCGTGCTCCCTGGTGATTTTGAAATCGGGCTTGATGAGCTTCATCGCCGAGATACGTCCAAGGCAGACGATGATTTCCGGCCGGAGCAGCGCCGTCTGTTCGCGCAGATAGTCGATGCACGCGTCCTGCTCGACCTCGAGCGGGTCCCGGTTCTTCGGCGGGCGGCACTTGACGATATTGGCTATGTAGACGCGCTCCCGGTCCAGGCCGATCATGTGCATCATATCGTCGAGAAGCTGCCCCGCGCGGCCCACGAAGGGCTCGCCCGTGAGGTCCTCCTGTTCGCCGGGCCCCTCGCCCACAAACAGGATTTTCGCGCTGCGGTCCCCCACGCCGAAGACCACGTTCTTCCGCGTCTCGTACAGGACGCAGCGCCGGCAGTTTTTGCAGTCGCGCTCCAGTTCCTCCCACCCGCGCATCGGCCCCGTCTCCTCTCTTTTTTCCGGAATATCTTGCTATTCTATAATAAATAACGTGTTTTGTAAATCCCCCGGCGGCTGTTCCCCTTTTCCTTATATTTGCATAGGCTGAGAGCGGAATAGATTTTTTTGATCGTTCGGGGGTATATGTATGGCTCTCTCATCCGATTTTCGTCCCACCTTTTTTCTCGGCGCGAACGCCGGCGGCGGTTTTGCCTCCCTGTACGAAGAAATCCTCGGCGCGGATCTCGACACGGTGCTGCTCCTTAAAGGCGGTCCGGGCTGCGGAAAATCCTCCTTCCTGCGCCGCGTCGCATCGCGGCTCGAGGCGGCCGGCCATCCGGCCGAGTACATTGCCTGCTCCGGCGACCCGGACTCGCTGGACGCGGCGATCTTCCCCTCGCTCGGCGCCGCCGTGGCGGACGCCACCGCGCCGCACGTCCTGGAGCCGACGATGCCGGGCGCCGTTGAGCGCTACGTCGACCTCGGCGCGTTCTATGACTGCGCCGCCCTGCGCGGGAAACGCGCGGAACTGGCGCCCTATTTCGCCGGGTGCCGGCTCTGTTTCGAACGCACGTACCGCCTGCTCGCGGCGGCCTGCGGCGTGCGCGAGACGGGCCGGGCCCTTCTCTTCTCGGAGGACCTCGCCGGGCGGCTGCGCCGGCGCGCGGCGGGCGTCGCCGCGCGGGAGCTGAAGAAAGGCGGCGGGCCCACGGGCGGCGTTAAGCGGCGCTTTCTAGGCGCGGTGACGGCGGGGGGCGTCCTCTGCCGGTTCGACACCGCCCGCTTCTACTGCCCGAGGCTCTACATTCTCGAGGACACCTGGGGGCTTGCCGACGCCTTCCTGCGCCCGCTCTCCGCCGCCGCCACGGCCTCCGGCCGCGATGTGATTGAATGTCCCGACCCGCTTTGTCCCGAGCGCCTGGCCCATCTTCTTGTTCCCGCGCTCGGTCTCGGCTTTGTTTCCTCCTCCCCCGTCGCTCCCTACGACGCGCGTCCTTATCGCCGCATCCGGCTGGACGCCGCGCCCGACGCGGCGGTCCGGCGCGCCTACCGGGCGCGCCTGCGCTTCTCCAAGCGGCTGTTTTCCTCCCTTCTCGACGAGTCCGTCGAGGCCCTCGCGCAGGCGAAGGCGCAGCACGACGACCTGGAGGCCGCTTACAACCCGCACGTCGACTTTGCCGGTGTCTACGCGCTTGCCGACGAAACCGCCGGAATGCTGCTTGCGAGATAGCGCCCCGGGGTGCGCGGCCGCTTTGGCTTCGCGCCCCGCTTTTTCTCCGCCCGGCGGACAGGCCCCTCGGACCGCCGGGAAAACTCCCCCCTCTTTTCGCCGCGCGAAAGGAGGGGGGGCGGGCCGTCCGGCCAAACTCGTCCAATGAAAAGGCTTCCGGGAAGTGAATTCCCGGAAGCCTTGCTTTGCGGGGCCCGCAGGCCGCGCCCTTCCTTCTTGAAAAACAAGTTTTTCGACAGACTGACTATAGCCTCTGGGAGAGAGGCGTGAACGCCTCCATGGGCGCGACGGCCTTGTAGGCCGGACGGATGATCTTGTTGTAGGGCGTACAGACTTCCTCAATGCGGTGCGCGCACCAGCCGGCCATGCGCGCCATGGCGAAAAGGGGCGTATAGAGCTCCTCGGGAATGTTGAGCATCTTATAGACGAACCCGGAGTAGAGGTCCACGTTGGCGCAGATGCTCTGATCCCGCCCGCCGCGCGCGGCGAGGAGCACCTCCGGCGCCACGCGTTCGACGCCTTCGAAGAGCTGGAACTCGTTCTCCATGCCCTTCTGCTTGGCAAGGCTGCGCGCAAAGCGCTTGAGGATAGCCGCGCGCGGGTCGGAGAGCGTGTAGATGGCGTGGCCGATGCCGTAGATGAGGCCGGAGCCGTCGCCGGCCTCCCGCCGGGTGATTTTTTCCAGGTATGCGCGCAGCTCTTCGTCGTCCTGCCAGTCCTTCACGTCGCGCTCGATGTAGCGGAACATCTCCATGACCTTTTTGTTGGCGCCGCCGTGCCGCGGGCCCTTGAGGGATCCGACCGCCGCGGCGATGGAGGAATAAATGTCCGTGCCCGTGGAGGAGAGGACCCGGCAGGCGAAGGCGGAGTTGTTGCCGCCGCCGTGTTCGGCGTGGAGCACGAGGCACAGGTCCAGGAGCCTCGCCTCCTCGGCCGTGTACTGCTTGTTCTGCCGGACGCTGTTGAGAAAGTTTCCCGCCACGGAGAGTCCCGGCTTGGAGCGGTGCAGGTAGAGGTCCTCGTTGTCGTAGTAGCAGCGCTTGGTGGAATAGGCGTGGGCGATGATGACCGGGCACCGGGCGATGAGCTGGAGCGCCTGCCGAAGTTGATTTTCCACGCTGTTGTCGTCGGCGCGGTCGTCGTAGGAGTAGAGCGCGAGGACGGAGCGCGCGAGCTTGTTCATGACGTCGCGGCTGGGGGCCTTGATGATCATGTCCTCGGAAAATCCCGGCGGCAGATCGCGGTAAGCCTCCATGATGGCGTTAAATTCCTCGAGCTGCGCGCGGTTGGGGAGCGCCCCGAAAACGAGAAGATACGCCGTCTCCTCAAACCCGAACCGGTTCTCCGCCACAAAGCCGTTGACCATGTCTTCCACGTTGATGCCGCGGTAAATGAGGCGCCCTTCCCGGGGCATTTTCTCGCCGTCCTGGAGGACATAGCCCTGGACGTTTCCGATCCGGGTGACCCCGGCCATGACGCCCGTGCCGTTGAGATTGCGGAGCCCGCGCTTGACATCGGCCTTTTCGTAATCGGAAAGTCCGATTTGGTTATGCTTCCGAAACTCGCCGCATAAGCTTTGGATAAGCGTGTCCGATGCATAAGTTTTCTTTTTTTCCGTCATATGCGCTGCCCCCCCCGAAAATGATTAGCACCATTTTAATGTTGTTTCCCGGTTCCGTCAATCGGAAAAACCGTAAATTTTGCACGAAAGAAGGCGAAAACTTGCGCCGCGTCTTGTGTGTGTCGTTTCTTCTCCTGCTCTGTCAGTTCTCCGTTCCGCTTCTCTTTCTCATCGGAAAGCCGTCCGCGGGCGCCGTCCCGGAGGTTTCGGAGTTGCCTTCGGCGCAGTCCTCTCCCGAGGCATCCTTCGACGCGGCGGCGCCGAAGGATGCGGCCGTGAGCGTCCGCGTTTTGATGGACGACGGCTCCGTCGTCCCCATGACGCTTTCCGCCTATCTGCGCGGCGTGGTGGCGGCGGAGATGCCCGCCTCCTTCGATGAGGAGGCGCTGCGCGCGCAGGCTGTGGTGGCCCGCAGCTATACCTATTACCGCATCGCCCACCCGCGCGCCGCGCACCCGGACGCGGACGTCTGCACGGACTCCTCTTGCTGCAGCGCCTATGTCACGCCGGAGGAATCGGCCGCGCGCTGGGGAGAGAGCTCCTCTCTCTACGCGGAAAAGATCGCCGCCGCCGTCTCGGACACAGACGGAGAAATCCTCCTCTACGACGGCGCGGTGGCCGAAACGCTCTTCCACGCGGCCTCGAGCGGGTACACCGAGGATGCGGCCGCGGTCTGGGGCACGGCGGTGCCCTATCTCGTGAGCGTGCCGTCCCCTGAGGGAGAAGCGGACGTGCCCAACTATTACGCCGCCGTCTCGGTCTCCTTCGCGGATTTCCGCTCCACGCTCGCGACGGCGGGGCTGGGTTCCTCGCTCGGGAGCGACCCCGGGACCTGGTTTGGGGAGATCACGCGCAGCGCGGCCGGCAAGGTGCTCACCGTCGATATCGGCGGCGCGGTCCTCTCCGGCGGCGCGGTGCGGCGGCTCTTCTCCCTGCGCTCGACGGACTTCACCGTCGAAGTCACAGGCGACGCGGTCGTCTTCCACACCGTCGGCTACGGCCACGGCGTGGGCATGAGCCAGTACGGCGCGAACGTGCTCGCGGAGGAGGGCAAAAGCTACGGGGAGATCCTCGCCTGGTACTACACCGGGACCACCCTGGGCCAGGCGCCGGACCGGTCCTAGCTACAAGGCCCTTCGGGGATCCCCGCGGCGTTTTGCCGCCGCAACCTGCATGCAGGCGCGCGGCAGGCACGTCTGCGGAAACTCTTCTCTGCCAGAAGGTCCGAAAAGCCTCATCGGCAAATAAAAAGCGGCGGCCTGTATGGGCCGCCGCCTTGTCGCGTGTTACTGGTCCTGTTTCTCCCCGTCGGGCGGAGCCTCCGGCGCCGCCGTTTCCGGGGAAACGCGCCGCGCCGCGGCGGCGGCGCGTGCCTTCTCCTCCTGTTCGGCCATAAGCTTACGCTGTCGCTCGGTCTCCGCCGCGCGCTCCTGCTCCTGGCGCTCCTTCGCCTTCCGGCGGCCGCGGGCGACGCGCTTGGCCTCGACCACCACGCCGATGAGCGTAAAGAGCACGATGCAGCCCACCAGCACGATGAGGCCGGCCGTGGGCGCAAAATCCCCCTCCAGGCCCCCGACGTAGGACCCGGAGACATATCCCAGGACGGTGCCGCCCCAGAAGAGGCAGGCGAACGCGTACCGCCGGAATATAAGGGCCAGCGCGCCCAGCGCGCCCAGGACGGCGTAAACGGTCACTAGCCTTCCGGAGGGGAAGACCTGGTTCTGTACATAATAGAGGCCGCAGGCGGCGATCAGAAAAACGAGGAAACAGATGACGCCGAGCATCAGCGTCCTGCCGCTGGCAATTTTCTTCATGCGTTACCAACCCCACTTTCGCGTTTGCGGTCGCCGCTCCGGTCAGATGTTCATCTGCTTTCTGCGGGAGATGTTCATCGTGCCGTCCTGCATGTCGCTGATCCACTCGAGCGACTTGCCCGTGCCGTAGGCCACGCAGGAAATCGCGTCGTCCGCGACGTGGGTCTCGATACCCGTGCGCGCGGCGACGAGCTTATCGAAGCCCCAGACGAGGCTCCCGCCGCCGGTCATGACGATGCCGTTCGTGGCGATGTCGGCCACGAGCTCGGGCGGCGTACGTTCCAACACGTTGTGGATGGCCTCCAGGATGCGCTCGGCGACCTCCTCGAGCGCCTCCACCATCTCGCTGGAGGTGACGGTGAAGACGCGCGGCAGGCCGGTCATGAGGCACCGGCCCTTGACCTCGACGCTCTGCTCCTCCTCGCGGGGATAGACGCAGCCGATGGTCATTTTGAGTTCCTCTGCCGTGCGCTCGCCGATGAGCACGTTGTGCTTGCGGCGGATATATTTCACGATGGCCTCGTCGAACATGTCGCCGGCGACCTTGATGGAGGCGGACTCCACGATGCCGGAGAGGGAGATGACGGCGATGTCGGACGTGCCGCCGCCGATGTCCACGATCATGTGACCGTCCGGCTTGGTGATGTCGATCCCCGCGCCGATGGCGGCGGCCACGGGCTCCTCGATGAGATAGACGCGGCGCGCGCCGGCCTGGATGCCCGCGTCGATGACGGCGCGCTCCTCGACCTCGGTGATGCCAGAGGGCACGCAGATGACAACGCGCGGCTTGAAGAACCGGAAGCTCGTGGACTTGCGCAAGAACTCCCGGAGCATCCGCTCGGTCATGTCGTAGTCGGAGATGACGCCCTCGCGCAGGGGGCGGATGGCGATGATGTTGCCGGGCGTGCGGCCGAGCATCTTCTGCGCGTCGATGCCGACTTTGAGGAGCTTCCCCGAATTTTTATCCATGGCGACCACGGACGGCTCGCGCAGCACGATACCCTTCCCGTTCACATAGACGAGAACGGAGGCGGTCCCGAGGTCGATTCCGATATCTCTGGCAAAGTTGAACATATCCACACCTCATGTTATTCTGGTCGGTTTGTCTTTTCCACCGCGCGGACTCGCTCCGCGCGGAACCGTATCCCTTATTATACAGTAAAATTTGGACTTTTCAATGCAAATTATCAGATTTTGGCCGCCGGACGCGCCGCCGCGTTCCCGAATGGAAAAACATGGAGCGCGGCGGGCGGATCGTACGGTTTCAGCCGGCGGTCACGCCTTTCTCCTCGCCAGCGTCAGGCAGCAGACGGACGAGGCGCCGCCCGTGCGCAGGACGCGCGCGCACTCGGAAAGCGTCGCGCCGGTGGTGACCACGTCGTCCACCAGGAGCACGCGCAGGCCTTC
>DAOPLW010000007.1:0-14837 GCA_035391945.1 Oscillospiraceae bacterium
CATTCATTCCTCAAACTGTAAATATATCACTGGTTCAATTTTTTGAGGGAAGTGATCCGGCCTATGCCCATGTACTCCGATATCCTGAAGGAGCTAGGGCGGGACAAACGCCTGACGCAGGCGCAGCTCGGCATGCGGCTGGGCATTTCGCAGGCCACGTACTCCGACTATGAAAACGGTGTGCGGGACATGCCGCTTGCCACGCTCTCCATCCTCGCGGACGAGCTGAATACCTCCACGGACTACATTTTGGGGCGGGCCGACGAGGTGAAGCCCTGCCCCCGGCGGAAGTAATTGGGGATCTTTCTGCAGACCGCGCCGCCCCTCTGTAACTATAGGTCAAAATAGCCATATTCGCAATAGGTCAAATCGCCCATAATTGGGATGGGTGATGAAACTATGGACCGACTGCGCGCGCTGCGAAGGCAGCGGGGATATACACAGGTCAAAATGCAGATGCTCACCGGCATCGACCAGAGCGACTACTCCAAGCTGGAGGCCGGAAAGCGCTACTACACTTTCGAGCAGTGCCGCCGCATTGCGGTGGCGCTTGACACGAGCATGGACTATCTGGCGGGGCTGACCGACGATCCGTGCCCCTACCCCCGACAAAAGTAAGGAGCGGACCTATGTACTTCGACACGCATGCGCATTACGACGACGAGGCGTTCGACGCCGACCGCGACGCGCTCCTCGCGTCTCTCCCCGCGGCGGGGATCGACCTTGTCGTGAACCCGGGCAGCGACCTCGTCTCGTCCCGAAAGGCGGCCGCCCTCGCGAGGCGGTTCCCTCACGTCTACGCGGCCGTGGGGTGCCATCCCCACGAGGCAAAGGACATGCAAAAGAGCGATCTCGGCGCGTTCGCGGCGCTCGCCGCGGAGAAGAAGGTCGTCGCCATCGGCGAAATCGGCCTGGATTATTTTTACGACCATTCGCCGCGGGAGATCCAGCGCGCGCGCCTGCGCGAGCAGATGGCGCTGGCGGACGACCTGCGCCTGCCCGTCATCATCCACGACCGCGAGGCCCACGCGGACTGCCTGGAGATCGTAAAAGAGTTCCCGCGCGTCCGGGGGGTCTACCACTGCTACTCCGGCTCGCTGGAATATGCCAAGAGCCTTGTCGCGCTGGGCTGGTATCTCGGATTTACGGGCGCGGTGACGTTCAAAAACGCCCGGAAGGCGCTCGAGACGCTCGCGTGGCTGCCGGAGGACCGCTTTTTCCTCGAGACGGACGCGCCGTACCTCGCGCCCGTCCCGCACCGCGGCGAGCGGTGCGACTCGCGCATGCTGCCCCTTACCGCGGCGAAGGTCGCCGAGGCGCGCGGCGCCCCGGTCGAAGCCGTCGCCGCGCAGGCCGCACGAAACGGCCGGGCGTTTTTCGGGATCGGGACGGAGGACTGAGAGGAGGGACGCGCCATGCGCTTCCGGGACAGTTTCCACCCCTATGCTATGACGACCATTTTTTTCTGGTCCCTGGCGTATGTGTTCACAAGACTGGCGCTGGGGCATTTCTCCCCGTTCCCGCTCGGCTTTCTGCGGTATTTCGCGGCGTCCTGCGCGCTTCTCGCCGTCGTGCTCGCCACGCGCATGAAGCTGCCCGTGCGGAAGGACGCCGTGTGGTTCCTTCTCGCGGGCGCGACCGGTTTTTTCTTCTACATGCTGACCTTCAACACGGGCAGCCGGACCGTTACGGCGTCGACGAGCAGCGTGGTCATCGCGACGACGCCGATCATCACGGCCCTCCTCGCGCGGTTCTTTTACCACGAGAAGCTCACCGCCGTGCAGTACGCGGCCATCGCCGTCTCCTTTCTGGGCGTGGTGGTCCTCACGGCGCTGCGGGGAGGCTTCTCCGTGAGCCTCGGGGTCCTGTACCTGCTCGCGGTCGCCGTTTCCTTAAGCTTCTATAATCTGATCCAGCGCCGTCTGACGAAAACCTATCCGGCGCTGCAGTCGGCGGCCTTCAGTATTTTCTGCGGGACCGCGATGCTCGCCGTGTTTTTGCCGGGCTCCGTCACGGAGCTCAAAACCGCGCCGCCCGCGCAGGTCGGATACATTCTTATCCTCGGCGTCCTCTCCAGCGCGGCGGCCTACTGCGCCTGGGCGAAAGCTTTCTCCATGGCGAAGAGCACGTCGTCGGTCAGCAATTACATGTTCGCCACGCCTTTCCTCACGACGCTTCTGGCCCTGGCCATCGCCGGGGAGCCGGTGGAGCGCCCGACGGTCCTCGGGGGCCTTATCATCATCGCGGGGCTGCTGCTCTTCCATTTCGGGGACGGGCTGCTAAGGAAAGCGGGCGCGGAAACCGGCGGGCACGGCGGACGGCCATAAAAACAACAGGCAGACGGGAGAAGCTCCGCGGAGCTTCTCCCGTCTGCCTGTTCCGGCAGGGAATCCGTCAGTTGGATGCGGAATCGAGCTTGTCCGGCCGCTCCGTTTCCAGGAGCGTCAGCTTGGGTTCCTCCGCATGGATGTACAGTTCCTCACAATGGCGCTGCGCCGCGGTCAATATGTCGATCGCCCGTTCGGTTTCCCGCACCATGGTCAGGTACATTTCCTTGTAGTCCGGCATTGTCATCACCCCCATACCTGCCTGATCTCATTTTAAGGGAAGCAAACCCTATTTTCTGTGATTTGAGCACAATTTGCGTTTTTTTGCACGATGCGACGGGACTGATTTACCTGGGAACAAATTTTATTACCAAAAAAAGACCGATGCAAAGGGACAGGCGGCAGCCTGTCCCTTTCCGGCAGTATGGTGGACGATACAGGACTCGAACCTGTGACCTCCCGCACGTCAAGCGGATGCTCTACCAGCTGAGCTAATCGTCCCCATGTCGTTTCGTGCTTGTCTATGTTATCGCAAAGGACTTTCTTTGTCAATCCCCTTTTTGCGTAAAATGCTTGACACCCCGCCCGCGACGCTCTAAAATGTTTTTGGATGAATTTGAGACGTCGTAGGGGAGGCGCCTTGACTGATTTCATGATTTACCGCGTCCCGCCGCGCCGAATACCGCGACGGGCTTTTCCAAATGAAAGAACTTGGAGGTGTGTCACAACCATATGGAGTCCCTGATCACGGGCTTGATTGTTGGAATCATCGCCCTTATTGTGGGCTTTGCCGCTGGCATTCAGTACCGAAAGAAAGTTTCCGAGAAGGAAATCTGCAGCGCCGAGGAAGAGGCCAAGCGCATCATCAACGAGGCCATCAAGAGCGCGGAGAGCAAAAAGCGCGAGGCGCTGGTCGAGGCGAAGGAGGAAATCCTCCGCGCCCGCACCGAACACGACCGCGATGTCAAGGAGCGCCGCGCCGACCTGCAGAAGCAGGAGCGCCGCCTGCAGCAGAAAGAAGAAAACCTGGACCGCAAAACCGACTCGATCGAACGCAAGGAGGACGCGCTCTCGGCAAAGCTGGCGGATCTGGAAGCCGCCCGCGAAGAAGTCGCCAAACTCAAGAAAGGCCAGATGGAGGTGCTCGAACGCATCTCCGGCTTTACCGCCGAGGAGGCCAAGAACTACCTCATCTCCCAGCTGGAGTCCGAGGTCACGCACGAGTCCGCCATGAAAATCAAGGAGATCGAGAGCCGCTTCAAAGAGGAGGCCGACCAGCGCGCGCGGGAGATCATCTCCACCGCCATTCAGCGCTGCGCCGCCGACCACGTGGCCGAAGCCACCGTCTCTGTGGTTCCCCTGCCCAATGACGAGATGAAGGGCCGCATCATCGGCCGAGAAGGCCGCAACATCCGCGCACTGGAGACCATCACCGGCGTCGACCTCATCATCGACGACACGCCCGAGGCCATCACCGTCTCAAGCTTCGACCCCGTGCGCCGCGAGGTCGCGCGCCTGGCGCTTGAGAAGCTCATCGCCGACGGCCGCATCCACCCCGCCCGTATCGAGGAAATGGTCGAGAAGGCCCGCAAGGAAGTGGACGCCGTCATCAAATCCGAAGGAGAGCGCGCCGTCTTCGAGACTGGCGTGCACGGCCTGAATCCGGACCTCGTGAAGATCCTCGGCCGCCAGCATTACCGGACGAGCTACGGCCAGAACGTTCTGGATCACTCCATCGAGGTCGCGCATCTCGCCGGCCTCCTGGCCGCCGAAATCGGCGAGAACGTGACCATCGCCAAGCGCGCCGGCCTTCTGCACGACCTGGGCAAGGCCATCGACCACGAGGTCGAGGGATCCCATGTCACCATCGGCGTGGAGCTGGCCCGCAAGTACAAGGAGGACGAGCAGATCGTCCACGCCATCCACGCCCACCACGGCGACGTGGAGCCGCAGACCGTCATCGCCTGCCTCGTGCAGGCGGCCGACGCCATTTCCGCCGCGCGCCCCGGTGCCCGCCGCGAGAACCTGGAGAACTACATCAAGCGTCTGGAGAAGCTGGAGGAAATTACCGGCGGCTTCCCCGGCGTGGAGAAGTCCTTCGCCATCCAGGCCGGCCGCGAGGTGCGCATCATGGTGAAACCCGAGGAGATCTCCGAGGATGAGATGACCCTCCTGGCGCGCAGCATCGCCAAGAAGATCGAGGACGAGATGGACTATCCCGGCCAGATTAAGGTGCACGTCCTGCGCGAGACCAAAGTCATCGAGTACGCGAAATAATACGGAGCAAAGAGGCGCCCCGCCATCTGGCGGGGCGCCTCTCTTTTGCCCGCGTATGGCCGGGCGCGGCGACGCCCGGCTCTTTCACGACGCCCGTGCGGCGCCCTGCGCTTCGCCTCAGAAATCCGCCTGCCGGAAGACCAGGCGGAGGTACGGCGCGCCGTCCAGGGGCCCGAGGAAGCCGGAATCGACGGTGTAGAGCGCGGCTTTTTCCGCGAGTGTGAACGTCACGACCGTGTCCGCGCCGTCGGTATGGATCTCCGCGGCCGTAAAGTATGCGTTCTCCCCGAGGGGGCCCGCGGAGAAGCTCGTCGGAAAGGTGACGCCGGTGTCCTTCACCCACTGCTCGAAGTTCTCCCGCTCCTCCGGCTTCACGAGTTCGTCCGGATCGCCGCTCTCCAGCGCGGTGTTGCGGAAGCGGACGGTCATGACGCGCGTGGCTTCGTCGAAGGAGACCTCGGTGGCGGGCAGCGTGCAGACGGCGGCGTAGAAATTGCTGAATCCGTCCATGTCCGCCGGCGGGCCGAAGACGACCTCCAGGGCGCTCACCCCGATGCGCGCGTCGGTCACCACCTCGCGCCGTCCCTCCATGCCGAAGGCGGAGGTCTCGGCCACGTCCAGCCAGGTGTCCGCGTCGGCCGGGACGCCCAGCGCGACTTCCTGATAAGCGGGCAGCTCTCCGGCGTCGGTCAAGGGGAGCGTGACGTGATATTCCGACGGAAAGCCGCGGTAGGGGACGTTGACGTTCACGCCGTTGGTCTTCACCGTGAGGGAACTGTCCCCGACCGAAAAGTCCAGCACCTCTTGGTCGGAGAAAAAGGCTTCCACGCGCCGCCCCGTGCCGGGAAACACCCAGTCGAAGCGGGTCCAGTCCGGGAAGACGCCGTCCTCCCCCGCGGACACGCCCGCCGGGCCGTACCAGACCACGTAGTTATCGCCGTCCCGGCGGATCTCCAGAACCTGGCTGCCGTCCGCCTCGTACTGCGCGCGCAGACCCTCCTCGGTCACGGGCGTGACGAGAAAGGTCGCGTCGGGCACGAGATTTCCCTCGGTACTGCGCAGATATGTCTCCGAAACATCGTCCGCTTCCGAAGCGGACGGCGATTCGCCCGCCGGCGCGGTGCTCTCCGCCGGCGTTTTCGCCGCGCAGCCTGTCAGGAGCAGCACGCACAGCAGCGCCGGAATCCATCGCTTCATCTTTCATCCGTCCTTTCCTGTCGGGGCGCGCCGCACCCATCTTTTTCCACTGTATCACAACGGAGGGGGGGAATCGTAACAAAGGGGTAGCAAAGCGGTGTCAATTGATTATCCGCCCGAAACGGCGTATAATAACCGCAGACGGCTGCGCCGCAGGTGTCCGCCGACCCGCCGGGAAGGCGGGCGGCCGGGCCGCGGCACGGCGAAGAAGGAGGAGAGGCGCCATGCGGACCCACGTTTTCCGCCTGCGGCGCGGGCAGGACCTGAAGAGGGAGATCGCGGCCTTCGCCGCCGCGCACCACATCCGCGCGGCCGCAGTTCTCACAGCCGTGGGATCGCTTTCCCGCGCGCGGTTGCGCGACGCCTCGGGCGTCACGGTGCGGGAGCTTTCGGAACACCTGGAGATTGTGTCCTTCACCGGCACCGTCTCCGAGGCGCGGCTCCACCTCCACATCGCGCTCTCCCTCCAGGACCTTTCCACCGTGGGCGGGCATCTCATGGACGGCTGCATCGTAAACACCACCGCCGAGGTCGTGCTCCTGGAGCTTCCAGGCCTCGCCTTCGGCGAGGCCTACGATCCGGAGACCGGCTACGGAGAACTGACCGTGACGGCTTGCCATCCGCCGGAAGCCGGGGTATAATGCATTCAATTCGGCGGCGGGGATCCCGATGGGGAACCGCCGCAAAAGAAAGCGCGCGAAAGCGCAGGGGAGGGTCACGATGGAATTTACCGTTCTCGCCGTGGGCGACGTGGTGGGGGACGCGGGCGTCGATTTCCTCTCGGCGCATCTGCGCGCGGTGAGGCGGCAGAAAGCCGTTCATTTCTGCGTGGTGAACGGAGAGAACGCCGCCGGGCTCGGCATCCTGCCGCGGCAGGCGGACGCGCTCCTGGACGCCGGCGCGGACGTCATCACGCTCGGGAACCACACGTTCGCGCGCACCCAGATTTTGCCCTACCTCGACGACTGCCCGCGCATCCTGCGGCCGGCCAACCTCGCGCCGCAGCTCCCGGGCCGGGGCTTCGGCGTCTTCGAGGCGGCGGGGGGGCTCCGCGTGGCGGTCGGGAACCTCATCGGCCGCTGCGGCATGGACTTTGGCCTGGAGAATCCCTTTTTCGAGGCGGACAGGCTCCTGAAGCGCTGCGCTGCCGACCTCGTCCTGTTTGACTTCCACGCGGAGGCCACGAGCGAAAAAATCGCCATGGCCTACCACCTCGACGGCCGCGCCGCGGCAGTGTGGGGGACCCACACCCACGTCCCCACCGCGGACGAGCGCGTTTTTCCGAAAGGGACGGGCTACATCACGGACCTGGGCATGACCGGCCCTATGGAGTCGGTGCTGGGCATCCGGCCCGAGCAGTCGGTGACGTTTTTCCTCGGCGGGCTTCCGGGCCGCTTCGAGACCGCAGGCGGCCCCTGCCGGATGGACGCCTGTCTCTTCGTCCTGGACCCCGAGCGGAACCGCTGCCTCTCGGCGGAACGGCTCTCGATCCAGTAAGGAGGGAAACGATGCTGACTTTTCTGCACGCGGCGGATTTCCATCTGGATTCGCCCTTTGCGGCCCTCGCACCCGAGCAGGCCGCGGCGCGGCGCGCCGAGCAGCGTCTGCTTCTGGACCGGCTTTGCGACCTGGCGGCCGAGCGCCACGCCGATCTGGCGCTTTTCGCCGGGGACCTCTTCGATGGCGAGACCGTCTACCCCGAGACCGTCGAAACGCTCTCCGGCAGGCTGGGCGAAATGAAGATCCCCGTCTTTATCGCACCCGGCAACCACGATTTCTACTCTCCGCGCTCGCCCTACGCCAGGGCCGTCTGGCCGGAGAACGTACATATCTTCCGGCATGAAACGCCCGAGGCCGTTGCGCTCCCGGACCTGGAGATCACCGTCCACGGCGCGGCCTTTACGGCGCCGAAATGCACGCGCAGCCTCCTCGCCGGCTTCCGGGCCCCGTCCGACGGCCGTGAGCACCTCATGGTGCTCCACGGCGCGGTCGGCGAGGCGGACGGGCAATACGACCCGGTCACCAAGGAAGAGATCGCCCAAAGCGGCCTTGCGTATCTGGCGCTCGGGCACGTCCACCTGCGCGCGGCGGCGGAAAAGGCGGGGGAGACCGTCTACGCCTGGCCCGGGTGCCCCGAGGGGCGCGGCTTTGACGAGACGGGCGCGCGCGGCGTCTATGTCGGAACGCTGGAGCGCGGCGGCGTGAAGCTGGAGTTTGTCCCGCTCGCCCTGCGGCGCTATGAGATCCTGCGCGTGGACGTGACGGACCGGGAGCCTGAGGCGGCCGTCCGCGCGGCGATGCCCGCGGACGCGGCTAAGCATATCTTCCGGGTGATCCTCACGGGGGAGACCGACTTCGCCCCGGACCTCGCCGCGCTTTCCGGCGCGCTTTCCGGCGCGTGCTACCGGCTGCAGATGCGGGACGCGACGAGGCTCAGGCGCGACGTCTGGGCGCGCGCGGGGGAGGACACCCTCACGGGCCTGTTCCTGCGGAACCTGCGCGCGCGCTACGAAGAGGCGGAGAGCGAAGACGCGCGCGCGGCGGTGACGCTGGCCGTGCGCATGGGCCTTTCGGCGCTGGAGGGAAGGGAGGAGCGGCTTTGATCCTCAAACGCATGACGGCCACCTTCGGCTGCCTTGAGAACGCGACGTTGACGCTCGCGGACGGATTCAATCTGATTGCAACGCCCAACGAGAGCGGAAAATCGACCTGGAGCGCGTTTCTCATCGCGATGCTCTACGGCATCCCGACGCGCGAAAAGGACCGGCAGGGCGTCCTCGCGGAAAAGAACCGGTATCAGCCCTGGAGCGGCGCGCCGCTCTCCGGGCGGATCGAATGCGTCTGGCGGGGACGGGAACTCATCCTCGAGCGCAGCACGCCGAAACCGAACCTGCCCATGAAGGAACTGACCGCCCGCTGGGGCGACACGGGCGAAACCGTTCGGGAGCTCACCGCGGAGACGGCCGGCGAGACGCTCACCGGCGTGGGCCGCGAGGTCTTCGAGCGCAGCGCGTTCGTGCGGCAGGCGGCGGTGGGCGTCGACGGCAGCGGCGAACTGGAGCGGCGCATCGCGGCGCTCGTCTCCTCCGGCGAGGAGGACGTCTCGTTCCCGGAGGTGGATGAGCGGCTGAAGAAGCAGCAGAACCGCCGCAGGCACAACAAGACCGGACTGATCCCGGCGCTGGAGGAGGAATTCCGGCAGACGAACGGGACGCTCGGGACGCTCGGGGCCATCCACGCCGACATCGAGGCGCAGGAGACGGAGCTCGACGCGCTCACCGCCCGGCGCGACGCGCTGGGGGCGGAGCTGCGCGGGCACGACGCCTGGGAGGCGCGCGCGCGGTATCAAAAGATTGACGAGGCGCGCGGGGCTCTCGCGCAGGCCGTCAGAAACGAGGAGCGGGCGCGCGCGGACCTGACGGTGCAGAACATGAAAACGGACGCCGAAGCCGTAGCCGCGCTCCGGACGGAGCTCTCCGCCCTCTCGGCGCGCGCGCGGCGCGCCCGGGAGGCGGAGGACGCCGCCGCACGGCTGGACGCAGCGGCCGCCGCGGCCGAGGCAGAGCGGGACGAAAAAGCGCCGGCGCCCTTCCGGGGCCTCTCGGGCGCGGAGGCGTGGCGGAAGGCGGAGGAGGCGTCAGCCGTCTGCCGGGAGGCGGCGCGGAAGATGGGCCGCCGGCCGGCGCGCTTCTCCATTCTGCTTCCTCTGGCGCTGTGCGTCCTTGCCGCGGCCGTCTACGTCTCTCTCCGCCAGACTGCGCTTCCCTCCTGGGCGTCCGTTCTCCCGCCGGCGGCGCTGGCGGCTTTCGCGGCGGCGGGTCTGCTCCTGCGCGGCCGCTCCCGCAAGGCGAACGCCGCGGCCTATGACAGCGCGCTGGGGCCCTACGGGGTAGACCGGCCCGAGACGCTCATGAATCTGGCCGCCGCCTACCGCGAGGCCGCCGCCCTGGCCGACGCGCGGCGCGGAGAGGCGGAAGAGGCCCGCCGTCTGGCCGGGACGCTTCGCGCGGAGGTGGGCGGGCAGGCCGCGCCGCTCCTCGCGCGCATCCGCGCCTCGGCGCCCGAGGCGCGGGACTTCGAGGGGGCGGACGCCGCGCTTTCCGAGCGGCTGGAACGCTGCGCGCGTCACCGCGCGGCTTTCGACCGGCTGGAGCAGGCGCGGAACCTGTTTCTCTCGCTCGCGGCGATGGGCGAAGTGCCCGAAGGGGCGGCCGCGGCGACGGAACCGGCGCGGCCGCGGGAAGAAGTCGAGGCGGACCTCGAGGCGACGGAGAGCCGCCGCCGGACGCTCACCGCATCCCTCGCCGCGCGCCGGGGCGAACAGCGCGCCCTGGGGGACGTCGCTTCCCTCACCGCGCAGCGCGAGGCGGCGGAGAGCCGGCTGGAGACGCTGAGCGCCGAGTATGACGCCATCGCGCTTGCCCGCGAGGCCCTGGAGGAGGCCAACGATACGCTCCGCAGCCGCTTCGCGCCCGCGCTCTCCAAGCGCGCGGGAGAGATCTTCGCGCTACTTACCGGCGGGCGTTACGACGCGCTCACGCTCGACCGCACCTTTGCCGCCGCCGCGCGCCGCGGGGAGGATACCGTCTCCCGCAGCGCGCTCTGGCTCAGCCGCGGCGCCACGGACGAGCTCTATCTCGCCGTGCGCCTGGCCATCTGCGAGCTCGCGCTGCCCCGGGAGGACCCTGTGCCGCTGGTGCTCGACGACGCGCTCGTGAACTTCGACGGCGCGCGCATGGCGCGCGCGCTCGAATATCTCCTTGCGCAGCCGCGCCAGACGCTGCTTTTCACCTGCCACGACCGGGAGCGGGCGTATCTCGAGGGCAGGGAGGGCGTGAGGGCCATCACGGCCTGGTAAGGCGCGGGTCCCCGGCATCCGCAGCGGAAAAAGAAAGAACGGGCCGCCGGCGCTTTGCGCCGGCGGCCCGTTTTCGTTTTGATTCCCGGAGCGCCCCGCCCGACCGGGGCGGGGGCGGAGATGCGCGCAGCCCGGGGGATCAGATCTCCATGATGACGGGGAGAATCATGGGGTTGCGCTTGGTCTTGCGGTAGAGATAGTTGGAGATGTCGCCCTTCACGGCGGTCTTGATCGCCGCCCAGTCGTTCATCCCGGCCTCGCGGCAGCTCTCGAGCGAATCGGTCGCCACCGTGCGCAGTTCCTCCATGAGTTCCTCGGACTCCTTGACGTAGACGAAGCCGCGGGTGATGATGTCCGGCCCGGAAATGACGCTGCCGTCCTCGGCGGAGAGATTGACGACCACGACGATCATGCCATCCTGCGCCAGGTGCTTGCGGTCGCGCAGCACCACGCTCCCCACGTCGCCGACGCCGTAGCCGTCCACAAGAACCTGCCCGGAGGGGACCGTGCCGGTCAGGCGGATGCTGTCGCGCGTGAGCTCGATGACGCGGCCCACGTCGCTGATGACAATGTTGTTGGGGTCCATGCCCATGCTCCGCGCGAGCTTCGCGTGGGTTTTGAGATGGCGCTGCTCGCCGTGGACGGGGATAAAAAACTTCGGCTTTACGAGCGCGTGCATGATCTTCAGGTCCTCCTGACAGGCGTGGCCCGAGACGTGCAGGGGCGTGAGCTTCTCATAGATGACCTCCGCGTCCTTGCGGAAGAGCTCGTTGATGACGTGCCCGACGGCTTTCTCGTTTCCGGGGATGGCCGAGGCGGAGATGATGATGCGGTCGCCCGGCATGATCTCCACCTGCTTGTGGTTGGAAAAGGCCATGCGGTAGAGGGCGGACATCGTCTCGCCCTGGCTGCCGGTCGTGATGATGCAGATTTTGTCGCGCGGGAGGTTTTTCAGCTGGTTCATCTCCATGAGCGTGTTGGGCGGAACGTCCATATAACCCAGCTCGGTGGAAACGCGCATGATGTTCTCCATACTGCGGCCGGTGACGCCGACCTTGCGCCCGTAGCGCGCGGCGACGTTGATGACCTGCTGCACGCGGTCCACGTTCGAGGCGAACGTCGTCACGATGATGCGCTGGTCGCAGCCCTTGAAGAGCGCGTCGAATGCGTCCGAAACCCGGCGCTCGGAAGCGGCGAAACCCGGCCGCTCGGCGTTTGTCGAGTCGCACAGGAGCGCCAGAACGCCCTTTTTGCCCAGCTCGCCGAAGCGGGCGAGATCGATCATATCGCCCTTGATGGGCGTGGGGTCGATCTTGAAGTCGCCGGTGATGACCACCGTGCCGACCGGCGTGTGAATCGCGAAGGAAACCGCGTCGGCGATGCTGTGGTTGATGTGGACGAGCTCCACCTTGAAGCAGCCGGCGGTGAAGGTCTCACCGGCCTCGCAGGTGATAATCTTGGTCGAGGAGAGGAGCCCGTGCTCCTCCAGCTTGATTTTCACGAGCCCCGCGGTCATGCGCGTGGCGTAGATGGGCGCGTTGACGCTGCGCAGCACGTAGGGAAGGGCGCCGATGTGGTCCTCGTGCCCGTGCGTGAGCGCAAAGCCGCGCACTTTCGAGGCGTTCTTGATGAGATAGCTCACGTCCGGGATGACGACGTCCACGCCGTACATCTCGTCGTCCGGGAAGCCCATGCCGCAATCGACCACCAGAATGTCGTTTCCGTACTCGAAGACGGTCATGTTCTTGCCGATCTCATTGAGGCCGCCAAGCGAAATGATTTTCAGTTTTTCTGCCATAAATTCAAATACTCCTTATTATTCAACGTATGTAAGACGCGAAAAGCGCGCCTTTCGGCGCACAGCAGACACAAACTGCCGCATGGCTTGTACGTCCGCCCCGTCTCGCGGCCGCCGCGCCCCGTCAGTCTCCGTCCGTGTGCAGTTCTTGCGATATATCCCCTGTGCCCGGAAGCACATAACGCCAATCAAAAGCCGATTTTCGTCAGCTATCTGTAGCAGTATAGCACATTTGGGCCCATTTGTATACAAAAATTTATACGTCGGGCCCCCGGATAAGTTTTTCCAGCTCGCCGCAAAGCTCGGCGGCCACTTCCGCCGAAGCCGCCTCCGCCACGATGCGAAGCGCGGCGCGGCGGGAGAGGGGGACGGCGGAGGCCACGCCGTCTCCGCGCCGCAGGCGGACGCCCTCTTCCGTGACGGGAAGCGCGTCGGTCAGACGGCGCATGACCGCCGCGCGGCTCTCCCCGGCGAGGGGTACCTCGCGGACCTCGGTATAAAGAGGCGGAAGCGCGCGGTCGAGATCGTGCAGCGTTACGCCGGTGCTCCGCAGACAGGCGGCCAGCCGCGCGGCGGCAAAGACCGCGTCGCGCAGGTGGATCTGCGCGGCATACTGCTCCCGGGCGCCCTTGTCCCTCCCGATGCGCAGGAGCGTTCCGTGGAAGCGCTCCGCCGCGAGATCGGCAAGCGACGTGGCATCGAGAGGGACCGCCGCCGTGCCCGAGCCCCAGCGGAATTCGATCATACAGAGAAGGGCGAGCAGGCGGCCATGTGGAACGGCCTCGCCGTATTCATCCAGCGCGTCCAGGCGCAGGCCGCCATGGGAGATCTGGAAGACGGGGATACCGGCGCCGGGGCGCAGAAGCTCGCAGCCCACCGCGCGCAGGACCGCGGAGAGAGATTCGAGCGCGCCGTCGTCGCCCTCCGCCGCGACCGCGAGCGGCCGGATGCCCGGGAAGTCCCGGCGCGCGGCGGCGGCGGCCGCCGCGACGTACTGCCTGCCGGCGCCGGGCGCGCGCGTCTGCCGCCCGACGGCGGCGGCGGGGGCATAACTGCGTTCGCCGCGCAGAAGCGCCCCCTCGATGCGCCGTTCCTCCACGCGGGAGGGCGGAAGACCGTTCGGCCCAAAAAAGCGCAGGCAGAGAGCGTCGCCGCGGCGCTCGGCGAAGACGCCGGAGGAGAGCCGTTTTTCCCGCACGAACCAGCCGAGCGCGGAGGCTCCGCCGGCATCCGGGCGCACGGCCGTCCCTCCTGCGGCCCGCACGCCGCAGCAGACGGCGTCCGCGAGGGCGGCCTCCGCCTCGCCCTTGCCGCCTGCAACCGCCACGATGCCTTTTTCCCCCAGCGCCGCGCCGAGCGCCAGCGCGCTCTCGGGCGTGACTTCCAGCGGGTAGGCGCCGCGCATCACGCCGCCGTCCCCGAAGCGGAGGGAGAAGAAACTGCCCGCGTGAAGCAGGTTTTCCGTCTGGCGCACGCCCTCCGGGACGGTCCGACCCGGCCAGACGCGCACATTTTCCGCCACCGACGCGTTTTCGCCCACGACGGCCTTTGCGCCCAGGACGCTTCCCTCCGCGAGAGACGCGCCGCGGCGCACGACGGAGCCCGGCGCGAGAATCGCGCCGTAGAGCATGGCGCGCGCGCCCACCGAGGCGCCCTCCGCGATGGTGCGCTGCACCATCGCACCCTCGCCGACCGCGGTATTGTCCAGGAGCGCGGTGTGCGGCCCCACCGTCGCCCCCGCGCCGACGGAGACGTTTTTCCCCAGATAGCAGGGCGCCACAAGCGCCGCGTTTTCGGGGAGGGGGTCCACGCTCCAAATGCCCGGGGCGCGCTCGGGCGCCCCGGGCACGAAGCCCGCGCGCCGCGAGAGCGCGGCGGCGCTGCACGCGAGGTAGGCGGCCGGATCCCCGATATCGCACCAGTAGCCCTCCGCCGCGCAGGCATAGAGGGAAGCGCCGTCGCGCAGAAGGGCGGGGAAGAGGTCGCGCCCGAAGTCGTAGGGACGATCGGCCGGGACGCGGTCCAGAACGCGGGGGGAGAGAAAATAGATGCCGGTGTTGACGAGATCGGTCACGACCTGCCGCCACGCGGGTTTTTCCACGAAACGCAGTACGCGCCCGTCCGCGCCGGTCAGGACCAGCCCGTATTCCAGCGGGTCCGGATGGTCGGTGAGGACCAGCGTGGCGTCCGCGTTTTTCCGGCGGTGGAACGCGGCGCAGGCGGAAAGGTCGAAGCTGCACACGCCGTCGCCGCTGATGACGAGAAAATCCTCGTCGTCCAGAAAATCCCGGCAGGCGCGCACGCCCCCCGCAGTGCCGAGCGGTTCCTCCTCCACGCGGTAGGAGATGCGTATGCCGAAGGCCGCGCCGTCCCCAAAATA
>DAOPLW010000008.1:0-14503 GCA_035391945.1 Oscillospiraceae bacterium
CCACCTAATACGGCAATCCGTCGTCCCTCTACCGCCACGCCGGCCGGGCAAAAAAGGCCCTTGAGGAGGCCCGTGCCACCATCGCCGCGTGCATCGGCGCGACGCCGGACGAAATCTTCTTCACAAGCGGCGGCACCGAGGCCGACAACTGGGCCATCCGCGGCACCGCGCTGGCGAAAGCCAGAAAAGGGAAACACATCATCACCTCCTCCGTCGAACACCACGCCGTGAGCCATACGCTCGAGCAGCTCGGGCGGGAGGGGTTTGAAGTCACCTGGCTCCCCGTGGACGAGAAGGGTAATCTCACCGCGGAGCAGGTGAAGGCCGCCATCCGGCCGGACACCATCCTCATCACCATCATGGCCGCCAACAACGAGATCGGCACCATCTACCCCGTCGAGGAGATCGGAAAAGTGGCCAGGGATGCCGGCGTCACATTCCATACGGACGCGGTGCAGGCCGCCGGGCACATCCCCCTCAAGGCGGACGCCTGGGGCGTGGACCTCATGAGCCTCGCCGCGCACAAGTTCCACGGGCCGAAAGGCATGGGCGCGCTCTACATCCGCAAAGGCGTCTCCGTCATGCCGCTCATCCTCGGCGGCGGGCAGGAGAAAAACCGACGCAGCGGGACGGAGAACGTGGCCGGAGCCGTGGGCATGGCCGCGGCCCTCAAGGACGCCGTCGACCACATGGACGAGAACATGGCGCGCGTCTCCCGCCTGCGCGACAAGCTCATCGCGGGGCTGACGAAGCTGCCGAAATCCCGGCTTACGGGCGACCCCGTGAATCGTCTGCCCGGCACGGCCTCTTTCGTCTTCGAGGGCATCGAGGGCGAGTCCATCGTATTGCAGCTGGACGCGCGCGGCATCTGCGCCTCGTCCGGCTCCGCCTGCTCCTCCGTCTCGCTCGAGCCGTCCCACGTGCTTCTGGCCATCGGGCTGCCGCACGAGATCGCCCACGGCTCCGTGCGCCTGTCCATCTCCGAGGCGACCACGGAAGAGGACGTCGACTATATCCTCGAGGCGCTGCCGCAGGTGGTGGGGAACCTGCGCGCCATGTCGCCCATGTGGACTGAATAACCAGGAAAGGGGAACACATTCATGTATTCCGAAAAAGTAATGGATCACTTCAGCAATCCGCGCAACGTGGGCGAACTGGCCGACGCCAACGCCGTCGGCGAGGTGGGCAATCCCGTCTGCGGCGACATCATGCGCATGTATCTCAAGATCGAAGACGACGTGATCACCGACGTGAAGTTCAAGACGTTCGGCTGCGGCGCGGCCGTGGCCACGAGCTCCATCGCCACCGAACTGATCAAAGGGAAGACCATCAAGGAGGCCCTCGCGCTCTCCAACAAGGCCGTCGTCGAGGCGCTCGACGGGCTGCCCCCCCAGAAGCTCCACTGCTCGGTGCTCGCCGAAGAGGCGGTCAAGTCCGCCATCGCCGACTACTATAAGCGCCAGGGCATCGACCCGGAACCCATCGTGGGGCCCAACTGCGGCGGCGACTGCGCCGCCTGCCACGCGCACGACGCGCACGGCGGCTGAATCGTATATACGGAACCATGCGAAAGCGCCCGGAGAGCGCATCTCTCCGGGCGCTTTTTTATCGGCGGCGCTCCGGCCGCGCCGCATGCGCGGGAATTTCAGGCGCAAACGTCCGCGTTTCCCGCGGCGCGGACGAAGGCACGAAGTTTTGCACGAAAACCGCGCCGGACGGCCCGAAAAGTAATAAGCTCTTTACAAGTGGGAACAATTGTGGTATATTATCAAAACCGGTGCGCATGCGCCGGGCCCCGGAGCCGGGTTTCGGGCACATGGCCTGCCGACGCAGGTGCCTTTCTCACCCGTTACGCAGCCCGTGGGAGAAAAAACAAGAAAGGAAGATTCCCATGATCCTCAAAGAGCAGAAAACCGCCCTCATCGAGGCGAACCGCACGCACGAGGGCGACACCGGGTCCCCCGAGGTGCAGATCGCGATCCTCACCGAGCGCATCAACCAGCTCACCGAGCACCTGAAGGTGCACAAGAAGGACAACCACTCCCGCCGCGGCCTTCTCAAAATGGTCGGTAAACGCCGCAAGATGCTTGACTACCTGGCCAAGAAGGACATCGAGCGCTACCGCGCCATCATCGCCAAACTGGGCATCCGCAAGTAAGAGGGAAGATCGGGTGACGGAGCGCCGCGCGCTCTGTCACCCGATTATTGCCGTAAAGAAGAAAACCGTACAGGGCGGCATCGCCCTTTAGCAGTTGAACGCACGTCCGGGCGTCCCCGGGCACGGGTTCAAATGCTAAAAGGAGGCCGCTCCGTACCCGCTTTGAAAGGAGCAGAAATGAAGATCGTCAACAAGACATTCCCCGCGTTCAAACAGTATAAGACCGAGGTGGCGGGCCGTCCTCTCACCCTGGAGACGGGCAAGCTCGCGGAGCTGTGCAACGCCTCCGTGCTGGTGAAATACGGCGAAACGACCGTGCTCGTCGCCGTCACCGCCTCCGCCCGCCCCCGCGACGGCATCGATTTCTTCCCGCTTTCCGTGGACTTCGAGGAGAAGCTCTACGCGGTCGGCCGCATCCCGGGCAGCTTCATGCGGCGCGAGGGGCAGCCGTCTTTGCCCGCGGTCCTCGCCTCCCGCCTCATCGACCGCCCGATCCGCCCGCTTTTCCCCTCCGATTTCCGCAACGACGTCGTCGTGACGGCGACCGTCCTCTCCATGGACTACGACTGCGCGCCGGAGGTCGCCGCGATGATCGGCACCTCCGCCGCCCTCGCGATCTCCGACATCCCCTGGGCCGGCCCCATCGGCTGCGTCTCTGTCGGCTACGTGGACGGGAAGATCGTTTTCAACCCCACCCAGGAGCAGCGGAAGACCTCCCGCATGAGCGTCACGGTCGCCGGGACCGAGAAAAAGGTCGTTATGATCGAGGCCGGCGCTGACCAGATCCCCGACGACATCATGCTCGAGGGCATTGAGAAAGCCCACGAGGAGATCAAAAAGCAGGTCGCCTTCATCAACGGTATCGTCGCGGAGATCGGCAAGCCCAAGTTCGACTATCCGCACGCCGACTTTAACGGGCAACTCTTCGACGACATCGTCGCCTTCGGCCTGGAAAAGGCCAGATCCTGCATGGACACGGACGACAAGAAGGTCCGCGAGGCGCGCTGGAAGGTCTTTGTGGATGAGCTGCATGCGGAATTTCTTGAAAAGTACCCCGAGATGGACAAGTATATGGAGGAGATCACCTACAAGCTCCAGAAGAAGATCGTCAAGGCGTGGCTTCTCTCCGGGCACCGCGTGGACGGCCGCGCGATGAACGAAATCCGTCCGCTTGCCGCCGAGGTCGGCGTCCTCCCGCGCGTCCACGGGTCGGGCCTTTTCACCCGCGGGCAGACGCAGGTCCTCTCGGTCTGCACCCTCAACACCCTCTCCGCCGCCCAGAAGCTCGACACCATCTGGGAAGAGGATTCCAAACGCTATATGCACCACTACAACTTCCCGTCCTACTCCGTGGGCGAGGCGCGCGGCAGCCGCTCCGTCAACCGCCGCGAGAAGGGCCACGGCGCCCTCGCCGAGCGCGCGCTCGATCCGGTGATCCCGCCCGTCGAGGACTTCCCCTACGCAATCCGCGTGGTCTCCGAGGTCCTCTCCTCCAACGGCTCGACCTCCCAGGGCTCCATCTGCGGGAGCACCCTCGCCCTCATGGACGCCGGCGTCCCCATCAAGGAGCCGGTGGCCGGCATCTCCTGCGGCCTCATCCAGGACGACGACGGAAGTTTCACCACGTTCATCGACATCCAGGGCGTCGAGGACTTCCACGGTGAGATGGACTTCAAGGTCGCCGGCACGAAGAACGGCATCACCGCCATCCAGATGGACCTCAAGAACGACGGCCTGACGATGGCGATCATCAAGAGCGCGATCGAAATGACCCACGAGGCGCGGCTGGACATCCTGGACAAGATCATGCTTCCGTGCATCGCGAAACCGCGCGCGGAGGTCTCCCAGTACGCCCCGAAGATGATCAAGATGAAGATCGACGTGGACAAGATCCGCGAGGTCATCGGCTCCGGCGGCAAGGTCATCCAGAAGATCGTCGCGGAGACCGGCGCCAAGATCGACATCGAGGACGACGGCACCATCTATATTTCCGGCGTGGACGCCTCCTCCTGCGACGCGGCGAAGAAGGCCATCGAGACGATCGTGTTCGTGCCCGAGGTCGGCATGCTTTACTACGGCCGCGTCGTGCGGCTGATGACCTTCGGCGCTTTCGTCGAACTGGCCCCCGGCAAGGACGGCCTCGTGCACATCTCGAAGCTCTCCGAAAGGCGCATCGAGAAGGTCGAGGACGCCTGCAAGGTCGGCGACATGATGTGGGTCAAGGTCACAGACGTCGACGAGAAGGGCCGCGTGAACCTCTCCCACAGGGACGCCGTGCGCGAGATCGAGGCCCGCAAAAAGGCCGAGCAGGTCAAGGGCCAGCACTGAAACTGACCGGACGGGGGCGGGCAAGAGCCCGCCCCCATTTTATAAGACCCCCGCGGCCGGAACGGTTCCGCGCCGCGGCGGGAGACATCGGAGGCATCGCATGTACGAGAAGATCGTCCTTCCCAACGGGGTGCGCATCCTGACGGAGCAAGTCCCCTCGGTGCGCTCGGCGGCCGTGGGAATCTGGGTGGAGGCCGGTTCCCGCCACGAGGGGGAGACCGAGCGGGGCATGAGCCATTTTATCGAGCATATGGTTTTCAAGGGCACGGCGCGGCGCAGCGCGCAGGACTGCGCGGTCCTCATGGACCGCCTCGGCGGCCAGGTCAACGCCTTCACCACCAAGGAATGCACCTGTTTTTACGCCAAAACGCTCGACGAGGAGCTGCCTCTGGCCATCGATCTCCTGGCGGACCTCTATTTCGGGGCGCGCTTCGACGAGGCGGACGTAAACGTGGAGCGCGGTGTCATCCTCGAGGAAATCGGCATGTACGAGGACACGCCGGAGGACCTCGTCACCGAGCGGCTCTTTTCCGCCGCCTTCCGGGGCCACTCCCTCGGGCGGCCCATCCTGGGGACCGAGGCCTCCCTGCGCGGCGTCACCGGCCGGCGGCTTCGCGCCTACCGGAAGCGGCACTATACCCCGGAGCGGACGCTCGTCGCCCTCGCGGGGCGCTTCACCGCGGACGATCTCGCGCACATCAAGGACTGTTTTTCCGGCATGACCGGCACATATCTCGGGCAATCCGCGCCCGCCGCCTACCACCCGGCCGTCACGGCCTGCCGGAAGGACATTGAGCAGAACCATCTGTGCATCGCGTTCCCGGGCGTCACGCTGGGCAGCCGCGACCGCTGCGTCCTGCAGCTTCTCTCGAACATCGTCGGGGGAAACATGTCCTCCCGCCTCTTCCAGGAGGTGCGCGAGAAGCGCGGACTGTGCTACAATATTTATTCCTTCTGCGCCGCGCACGAGGACGTGGGGCTCTTCTGCATCTATGTCGCCCTTTCGCGCGAGATGGAGTCCCGGGCCCTGGGCGTCCTCACGGAGAACGTTCGCCGCGTGGCGCTGGAGGGCGTGACGGAGGAGGAGCTCGCGCTCGCCAAGGAACAGACGAGGGCCAGCATCTACCTGGGGCTGGAGTCCACCGTCTCCCGGATGAACCAGATGGCCAAGGGGGAGCTCTACCGGGGGGAGGTCCTCTCGGGCGACGAGCTCGCGGCGCTCTTCGAGCAGGTGACGCTCGAGCGCGTGCAGCGGATGGCGCAGTCCGTCTTCGATTTCGACCGCGTCTCTCTCTCCGCCGTCGGCCGCGTGCGCACGGCCGGGCAGTACCGGAGGCTCCTGGAGGACTGAGACCGCTGAAAATCGCCCCGCAGCGAAACCACAGCCGCTCGGCTCTGGCGGAGGGAAAGGAAGGACCATGAAACGCGATACCATCGCCGCCGTCGCAACCGCCGCCGGCCGCGGCGCCATCGGCATCCTGCGCCTGTCGGGGCCGGAGGCGATCCGCATTGCGGACGCTGTGTTCCGCGCGGACGCGGGCGGGACGCTCTCCGCCGGGGAGGAGCGGAAGCTCCGTTACGGCACGCTCGCGGACGGCGACGGGAGGGCGCTCGACCGGGTGCTCGCGACCGTCTCGCGCGCGCCGGGAAGCTATACGGGCGAGGACACGGCGGAACTCCACTGCCACGGCGCGCCGGCGGTGCTCGCGGCGGGCCTCGCCGCGCTTTTCCGGGCGGGCGCGCGGCAGGCGCTCCCAGGCGAATTCACACGCCGCGCCTTTCTGAACGGGAAACTCGACCTCACACAGGCGGAGGCCGTGGCCGATCTCATCGACGCGGAGAGCGCCGGGGCCGCGCGTCTGGCCGCCTCGCAGCTCTCCGGCAGCGTCCGCCGGCGCGCGGAGGAGATCTACGACGGACTCGTCGGTCTCATGGCGCACGTCCAGGCGGCCATCGATTTCACAGAGGACGACGTCGCGCCCGTCGGGGCGGAGGAACTTTCGCGCGGTATGGAAGACGCGGCTGCGGCGCTCGGAGGCCTCCTGGACACCGCCGCGCGCGGAAGACTCGTGCGAAGCGGCGTGGCGACGGCGATCGTCGGACGGCCGAACGTGGGGAAGTCGTCGCTCTTAAATGCCCTTGTCGGCTACGAGCGGGCCATCGTCTCCAAAGCGCCGGGCACCACGCGCGACACGCTCGCGGAGCGCGTTTCGCTCGGGACCGTGACGCTCCGGCTCATCGACACCGCGGGGCTGCGCGCCGCCCGGAGCGAGGCCGAGCGGCAGGGCGTCTCCCGCGCCCGCGCGGCGCTGGAAGAGGCGCTTCTCGTGCTCGTCGTCGTGGACGGTTCCCGCCCCCTGAGCAAGGCGGACGAGGCGGTCTTCGCATCGCTCCCGAAGCGGAAAACGATCTGCATCCTCAACAAGAGCGACCTGCCGCAGAAGGCGGAGGAAACGATGCTCCACGGCCGCTTCGGCTGCGTTCTGCGCCTCTCGGCGCTCTCCGGCGCGGGGATCGACGCCCTGACGGACGCCATCCGGGCGCTTTTCTGCGGCATGGAGCCGGAGGCGGGGGAAGCCGTCCTCACAAACGAACGCCAGACGGACGCGGCGTCGCGCGCCCTCTCCGCGCTCACGTCGGCGCGCGCCGCGCTTGCGAGCGGCATGACACCCGACGCGCTGCTCCTGGATCTGGAGGAGGCCGCCGCTTCGCTCGGGGAAATCACCGGGCGCACCGTCCGCGAGGACGTCGTGGAACATATTTTTACCCGTTTCTGCGTAGGAAAATAGGACTCGCGCGGCGGAGAGCCGGGGAAAAGCGCCCGGATGGCGCAGGGGCAATCCGCCGTTTACGCACGGCCGGGAGAGGTTCCCACGGGACATTGTTCCATGGGGGAGAGACCCCGCGGGAGAGGAGGCAAGCGGCATGCGAGCGAAAAAACTGACCGTCTGCGCGCTTCTCACCGCGGCGGCGCTGGTCCTCTCGCGCCTCGAGGCGCTCCTGCCCGCGTTTCTGCCCGTGCCGGGTTTCAAGCCGGGATTTGCCAACATCGTGACGCTCTTTGCACTCTATGCGCTCGGCGTGCGCGCGACGGCCCTCATCTTCCTCGCCCGGCTCCTCCTCGGCGCGCTCTTTTCCGCCAATCCCGCCGCGCTTTTGTTTTCGCTGGCCGGAGGCTTCTGCGCGTTTGTGGTCATGGCGGCCGCGCAGAGGAGCGGGCGCCTGTCGCCCTACGGCACGTCCGTCCTCGGGGCGGCGGCCCACAACACCGGACAGATCGCGGCCGCGATGTTCATTCTCGACACCCGTTCGGTCCTCGTCTGGCTCCCGGCGCTGCTCGTCCTCTCCGTGCCCGCGGGACTCTTCTCCGGGCTCATCGCCGACCGGCTGCTGCGGTATTACCGAAAAATCGCGCCGTAAAGAAACAAGGCATGCCGCCGGTGCCGCGCTTTCCGCGCCGCCGATGCGCCGCTTCGGGAGGACGAACGGATCTCCGCGGCGCCCGTCGCGCCCCGAAACGCGGGTTATTGTGCCGGTTACGGTTTGCGCGCTTTATGGCGCTTCCCCTTTCGCATCCGGCATCCCCGTGCGCCGCGCCGGCACAGGAGGGGTTGCGGACGGGCGCCGCCGCCCGGCCTGTCGGGGCCTCGTCAAGGAAAAGACCGGCCTGCGGAATACCGCCGGCTGATTCCGTCCGAAGAGATGCGGGCGGGAATATCCCGCCTTTTCCGCCGTTTCACGCGGCGCCTCCGCCGGGACGGAGAGGGCGGCGTCCGAAGAGCGAACGATCTGAAAGGGAATGGGATTCCATGTACTATCTCGCCTCCGCGGCGGCGGGCGCCATCATCGCGGTCATGGTCGTGCAGAACGGCGCCCTGGCCGATCTTACGGGCCTGTTCGGCTCGACGGTCCTCGTCCATCTGGGAGGGCTCGTCTTTGTCGTCCTGTGCATGTTCGCGCGGCGTGTCCGTCTGCCGCGCGGGCGCATGTCGTGGTACCTTTACGGCGGCGGCGCGGTGGGGGTGGCCTCCGTCGTTTTCACGAGCTACGCCTTCGCCCACGCGAGCGTTTCGGCCATTACGGCCCTCGCGCTCCTCGGGCAGAGCGTCTACTCCCTCGCCATCGACCATTTCGGCTGGTTCGGACTGCCGCGCAGGCCGTTTCGGCGGGAGAAGCTCGCGGGGCTGGCCGCTATTCTCGCGGGGATCGCCTGCATCCTGTGGCTGCGCGCCGGTCCGGCCGGGGCGGGCGCTCCCGCAGCCACCCTCCCGGCGATCTTTCTCGCGTTTCTCAGCGGGATCACGGTCGTCACCACCCGCATGCTCAATTCCGGCCTGTGCGAGAGAACAGGGCTTCTGCCCTCGACGCTCTGGAACTACATAACCGGTCTGACGTTGTCCCTGCTGCTCCTCCCTGCGGCAGGAGGGGCCGGACAGCTTGTCGCCTCGCCGCTCTCGCCGAACGTATTTCTCTACCTGGGCGGCGTTTCGGGAGCGGTGGTGGTGCTCTTCTCCAGCAGCATCGCGCCGCATATCTCCTCGCTCTATATGACGATCTTCATGTTTGTCGGCCAGGTTTTTACCGGCGTGCTGCTGGACGTTTTTCTGACGGGCGCCTTCTCTGCCGGGAACGCCGCGGGCGGCATCCTCGTGACGCTGGGGCTCGTCCTCATGATGCGGGCGGACGCGAAGAACGGCGCATAATCCGTGTCGGAACGCGAAGCGTTCCGACACGGATTGGGTTTCGGTCCGAGGACCGCGCAAAGCAAGGCTTTCGGGAATTTATTTCCCGGAAGCCTTGTGATTCTGTGGGGTTGGCCGTCCGGCCCGGCAGGGCGCGGCATATTCCTGCGTCTGCGGTGCGCCCCAATGAAGCGGGGACCCCGCGCGGAGGGCGCGGCTAACCGCGCGCTTCCCGTTCGAGCACGGCGCGCTCGAGAAGACGCGCCGCGCCGTCCACGCCGAAGATGCCCGTATCGAGCGAAAGGCCGTAATTGGCGATGTCCTGCCAGCGCCGCCCGGTGTAGTAGGCGTAGTAGCTGCCGCGGCGTTTGTCCATCTTCTGGACCTGTTCCTCCGCGCGCTCCGGCGCCACGCCGTATTCCTGCACGGCGCGCTGCACGCGGTCCTCTTTGCCGGCGTAGAGAAACACGCTGAGAAGGTCGCTTCTCTCCCGCAGGATGTAGTCGGCGCAGCGGCCCACGATGACGCACGGACCGTTCTCCGCCGCATTGCGGATGACGTCCGCCTGCGCGAAAAAGATCCGGTCGCTCACCGAATACTCCATGGGGGCGGGAAGCTGGGCGCCGCCGTAGAGGCCCATACTCACCGCGAAGAGGAAACTGTTCGCGGCCGTCTCGTCGCCGCGCTCAAAATGGCGCGGGTCGATGCCGCTCTTTTTGGCTGCCTCCTCGATGAGCGCCTTGTCGTAGAAGGGGACGCCCAGCGCCGCCGCCAGGCGTTTTCCCACTTGCCGCCCTCCGCTGCCGTACTGTCTGCCGATGGTAACGATCGTCTCCACTGCGATCCCTCCCTTCGCTTCCAGTATAGCACGGAGCGGGCCTGGCCGCAATGCAAAACGGGGAGACGGGGCTATGACAGAAGCGCCGTGAGGTCATCCAGTTCCAGGTCCTGCAGCGCCAGCGAGATGCCGAGCCCGACCACGCGCGAGAGCGCGGCCACCTGGGCGTCGATGTCGCGCGGGGTCACGAGCAGACCCTTCGCCGCGGTACGCAGAGCCTCCGGCTCGAGGTCGGCCTGCCCGGCCTCCGCCGCCACGTCGGAAGCGAGCGTGGCCGCGTCCACGATGGTGGGGACCCCCACCGCGATAACGGGCACGCCCAGAGTCGCGCGGCTGATTTCCGCGCGGCTGTTGCCCACGCCCGAGCCGGGGACGATTCCGGAGTCGGCGATCTGCACGGTCGTGCAGACCCGCGAGAGCGACCGCGAAGCCAGCGCGTCCGCCGCAATGACGCACGCGGGAGAAACTTTTTCCACCACGCCGCGCAGAAGCTCCCCGCTCTCGACGCCCGTCGAGCCCGTCACGCCCGCCGCCACCGCCGAGACCGGTCGGAGCGTCCCGAACTGGTCGGGCATCTCTTTCACCAGATGCCGCGTCACGAACGTGTACTTCACCGCGCCCGGCCCGATGCAGTCGGGCGTGATGTCCCGGTTCCCGAGACCCGCCACGAGGACCGGCGCCGTCTTCTCCCCGGGCAGAAGTTCCCGCAGGAGGCTCCCGACGGCCCGCGCCGCGCGGTCAAAATCCTGCGGGAGCCGGTTTTCAATGCCTGTGAGCGTCAGTGTCACATACTTCCCCACGGGTTTGCCGATGGCCTTCGCGCCGGTCTCATCGAGCACCTCCACGGTCGTTACGGGGAACCCCTCCCGCTCACTGTCTGTCGCCTTGACGCCCTCGAGCGCCGTCTTTTCGCCCGTCGACGCCGCAAAGAGTTCCCGCGCCTCGAGCGCCAGATCCGTCCGTCTTGTCAAAAATAAACCCTCATTTCTACGGCGGAACACAAGATTTGGTAGTGCTCCATCCGGTTTTCACTAGTTTTTGCGGCTTTCCGGCACTTATGTAAAAAAATAAAATAATGGTTGCTTTTTTTTATTTGTGATGTTAGAATATATATCTGCGCGGAGGTTATAAACCCCGCGAAGTATGCGTAATTGGAGGAGGTGGTTGGTTTGCCGAACATCAAATCTGCCAAAAAGCGGGTTATCGTGTCGAGCGCCAGGGCCGCAGACAACAAAGCAGCAAAGTCCGTTCTCAAGACTTCCATCAAGAAGTTTGGCGCGGCGGCGGCGGAAGGCAACCGCAACGAGGCCGGGGACGCGTACAAGGCCGCCGTCAAGAAGATCGATCAGGCGGTCGGTAAGGGCTTGCTGCATAAGAACACGGCTGCGCGCCGCAAGAGCAGCATCACACGGAAACTGAACAGTCTTGAAGGCTGATTGGCGAAAAAAGAACCGTCTTTGGACGGTTCTTTTTTTCTTTTTCTGGACTTTCCGGCGCAGATGAGCTATGATAAGCAGAAAAGAAGCGCAGCGCCCGCTTTTGCGCTACCGGAGGGCGATCCGAAAATCGCCCGCGGCGCCGCGGCCGCAGAGCCGCCCGGACGCTCCGGCTTACAAAATTCACAGCAAACGAGGAATGGATATGCAGTGCACCAGAAAACTTCTTCCGGATCTTTACTGGGTCGGCGCGAACGACCGCCGGCTCTCTCGTTTTGAAAACATCTTCCCGATCCCGCGCGGCGTGTCTTACAACTCCTACGTGCTTCTCGACGAAAAGACCGTGCTGCTGGACACCGTCGACCACGCCGTCGGCCGGCAGTTCTTTGAAAACGTCGCCCACGTCCTCGGCGAGAGGAAGCTCGACTATGTGGTCTTAAACCACATGGAGCCGGACCACTGCGCGCTCCTTGAGGAGTTGCTGCGCCGCCACCCGGAGGCCACCGTCGTCGGGAACGCGAAGACCTTCCAGATGATCGGGCAGTTCTTCGACCTGGACCTCGCCGGCCGCAGCCTCACCGTGGCGGAGAATTCGACGCTTGAAACCGGCCGGCACACGCTGCGCTTTTTCCTGGCCCCGATGGTCCACTGGCCCGAAGTCATGGTGACCTACGACGAAGCGACGAAAGCCCTCTTCTCCGCGGACGCCTTCGGCACCTTCGGCGCGCTTCCCGGAAGCGTCTTTGCCGACGAAGTCGATTTTGAGCGCGACTGGCTCGACGACGCCCGGCGCTACTACGCGAATATCGTGGGCAAATACGGCGGTCCCGTACAGATGCTCTTAAAGAAAGTCTGCCCGCGCGGCGTGTCCATGCTCCTTCCGCTCCACGGGCCCGTGTGGCGGGAGAACGTCGACTGGTTTGTCGGCAAGTACGACCTATGGAGCCGCTACGAGCCGGAGGAAAAGGGCGTCGTTATCGCCTACGCCTCCATGTACGGCAACACCGAGAGCGCCGCGAACGCGCTCTCCGCCCTCCTCGCCGAGCGCGGCGTGCGGAAGATCGCGGTCTACGACGTCTCCGGCACGAACATCTCGGAACTTATCTCGGAATTTTTCCGCTGCAGTCATATCGTTCTGGCCGCGCCGACTTACAACGGCGGCCTTTATCCGCCTATGGAGGCTCTGCTTCTGGACGCAAAAGCGCTCTCCGTCCAAAAGCGCACCGTCGCGCTTATGGAGAACGGCACCTGGGCTCCCGCCGCAAACATGCACATGCGCAAGATGCTTGATGAGATGAAGAACATGACCGTGCTCGAGCCGGCCGTCTCCATCCGCTCTTCCATGCGCATGGGCGAAATGCTGGGCACCCTGGCCGACGCGATTGCGGCTTCTCTTCAGGCGTAACGACGGAGGAGAAAACGCACAGCGCCGCCGGCCAGGGGCCGGCGGCGCTGTCTTTGTCCGGAAACGACTTGACAGCCCATTTGCTTGCGGCTACAATATTTTTTGACATGTTTTTGCTTGAAAACAACGATTTCTACATAAATGTGAGGAGTTTTTGCCGTGATCGAGATACGGAATCTGACCAAGACTTTTCCCACGCCGGGCGGAATGTTCACCGCCATCGAGGACGTGAGCCTCACCGTGGAGGACGGGGATATCTTCGGGATCATCGGCATGAGCGGGGCGGGCAAGAGTACGCTGGTGCGGTGCCTGAATCTTCTGGAGCGCCCCACCTCGGGCGAGATCCTCATCGACGGCGTGGACGTGACGCGGCTCGACGGCCGCGAGCTCCTGCGGCTGCGCCGGCGCATCGGGATGGTCTTCCAGAGCTTCAACCTCCTCATGCAGAGGACCATCCTCGACAACGTCGCCCTGCCGCTGGAGATTGCGGGCGCGAGCCGGTATGAGCGGGAAGCGCGCGCGGCGGAGCTTCTGGAGCTCGTGGGCCTCTCCGCGAAGACGGACGCCTATCCCGCGCAGCTCTCCGGCGGACAACAGCAGCGCGTGTCCATCGCGCGGGCGCTCGCGAACCGGCCGCACCTCATGCTCTGCGACGAGCCGACGAGCGCCCTGGACAGCCTGACGACCAATTCCATCCTCAAACTCCTGCGGGACATCAACCAGAAGCTCGGCGTCACCATCGTCATCATCACGCACGAGATCAGCGTGGTGGAGAAAATCTGCAACCGTGTGGCCGTCATGGACAACTCCGTGGTCGTCGAGCAGGGGAACGTGTGCGAGGTCATGCGCGACCCGCAGAGGCTCATTACAAAACAACTTCTCGGGAGGGTGATGTGGGATGCTTAGCGCCGTTGCCGCGTTCTGGGCCGAGTACGGCCATCTTCTGATCTCCGGGACCCTCGCCACCCTGGCGATGACCGGTATCGCCACCCTTTTCGCCTATCTCTTCGGGCTTCCCATGGGCGTGATCCTCGTCATCACCCAGCCGGGCGGCATCCGGCCCAGCCGGGCGGTAAACAGCATTCTCGGCTGGATCGTGAACGTCGGGCGGAGTCTCCCGTTCATCATCCTCATCGTCGCGGTCATCCCGCTCACGCGCGTCGTCATGGGCACGAGCATCCACGTGCGCGGGGCCATTTTCCCGCTGGTCCTCGCCTCCGCGCCTTTCGTCGCGCGCATGGTGGAAAGCTCCCTCGCCGAGGTGGATTCAGGCGTCATCGAGGCCGCGCAGTCCATGGGCGCCACGACGCTCCAGATCGTCTTCAAGGTCTACCTGCCGGAGGCGTTTCCCTCGCTCGTCCTCGGCGCCTCCATCAGCCTTATCAGCATCCTCTCCTATACGGCCATCGCCGGCGTCGTCGGCGCGGGCGGCCTGGGCGACATCGCCAAGCGCTACGGCTACGAACGCAGCGAGACATCGGTGATGTGGGTCACGGTGGTGCTCCTTATCATTCTGGTTCAGATCGTCCAGAGCTTTTTCAGTTTCTTCTCCCGCAAGATCGACAAGCGCGTCCGGCACTGACGCTTCCCCCGGCGGGTCCGTTTTCCCGGCGGTCCCGCGCAAAGCGAAAATTTCCGGTGGCCCGGGCGAGGGGT